>NZ_JBHFAB010000028.1:0-106469 GCF_042510955.1 Streptacidiphilus cavernicola | reverse complement strand
CGATCAACGCCGTCGCCTCGGGCACATTCAACCGCACCCCCCGCGCCCGCCGCGCCCGCGCCAACTCCGCCGCAGTGAACAACAACAACCGATCCCGCTCAGTAGGTGAAAGTCGCACAGTGCTCGTCGCCTCGTCCGGAGAAGTTTTAGAACGGCGTTCAAACGTTGTTCCGTATTGAACCCCCCGTCCCGTTGCGCTGTCCAGCCTGGCCGCGGCGAGCCCCGGACGCACGGCGGCGCGACGGTCAGGCGACCGGACAGAGCAAGCGCGTCACACCACCAAGCGCGTCACACCACCAAGCACGTCACCACCGATCACGGTCACGCGATCACCGTCACGCCAGGTCGAGCAGTGCCTCCCGGCGGGCGAACCAGGCGAGGGTGTCGGCGATGCCCTGGTCCAGGCTGAGCTCCGGCCGCCAGTCCAGCAGCGTGGCCGCCCGGTCGCCGCGGGTGAAGGCCCCCGCGTTGTCGCCGGGGCGGGGGCCGGTCTCCTCGACCGGGAGCGGATCCCCGGTGACCCGTTCGAACGCGGCGACCAGTTCGCGGACGGTGGTGCCGTCCCCGGTGCCCAGATTGACCACGAGGTAGGACTCGGCCCCGTCCGCGGGCAGCGCCAGGTCGAACCGGCGCAGCGCGGCGACATGCGCGCGGGCCAGGTCCCAGACGTGGACGTAGTCGCGGATGCCGCTGCCGTCGCGGGTGGGCCAGTCGGTGCCGGTGATCCGGAACGTCCCGCCGCTGCGACGGGCCTCGATCAGCTTGCCGAGGGCGTGCGAGGGCAGCGGCGTCTGCAGTCCGGTGCGCAACTGCGGGTCCGCCCCGACCGGATTGAAGTAGCGCAGCGACAGCACCCGCAGCGGGGTCGCCTCCGCCGTGTCCTTGAAGACCAGTTCCATCAGCATCTTGGTGCGGGCGTAGGGGCTGAGCGGGTCGAGCGCGGAATCCTCGTCGACCGCGAAGTCCGCGCCGGGGGTGTAGATCGAGGCGGAGGAGCTGAACAGCAGCCGCTCGCAGCCGTTGCGCTGCAGGTGGTCCAGCAGGGCGATGGTCTTGGCGACGTTCTCCTGGTAGTAGCGCAGCGGCTGCTCCACCGACTCCGGGACCACGATCAGCGCGGCGCAGTGGATCACGGCCTCGATCTCCGGGTGCTCGGCGAAGATCCGGTCGACCAGCACGCCGTCCGCGATGTCGCCCTCGTAGAAGACCCGCCCCTCGGTGAACTCACGCCTTCCGGTCACCAGGTTGTCCAGAATGACCGGGATGATCCCAGCGTCCATGCAGGCGGAGGCGATGGTGCTGCCGATGAAACCCGCGCCGCCGGTGATCAGAACCTTCATCTGTCGTCCCGCCCTCGTTGTGAACATGCGATGTGAACACGCAATGTGAACATGAGTGTGAAATGGATACGCAGCTACGGACGATCAGCCGGTCGAGATGGTTCCGTGACCCGACAGTGGCCGAACAGTAATGGATCGCGTCGTCCCGCCACGCGCCGCCGGGGTATACCCCGGCATTGCCGTTGGTCGCTTCATCCGACAGGATGAAGTCCTGACCCCCGCCCGTGGGGGCCGTCCCCGGGCCTGAGCAGTACACACGCCCCCGGTGGCCCCGACCCCACCCGAACCAGACCCCACCGAACCCACCGAACCGAACCCACCGAACCCACCAGCAGACCGGCAGGAGACGCAGTGGCGCCCACACCCCCGTCGCCACGCCCGTCCGCGCCTGCCGCGCTGGAGCCGCCGGTGGCCCTCGAACCCGCCATGGCCGCCAACGGCATCGGCTCGTTCGACTGGGACCTGCGTACCGACGTGATCGTCGGGGACGCCCGCGCCTGCCGGATCCTGGGCATCGACGACCCGGCCGAGCACCCCGAGCTGCCGCCGCTGGACTCCGAGGGCTTCCTGGCCCTGCTGCACGCCGAGGACGCGCCGGTGGTGCGCGACCGGGTCCAGCGCGCGGTCGCCGAGCTGGGCCAGTGCGGCGCCTACTACCGCACCGTCTTCGCGGACGGCGAGATGCACGCGGTCCGGTTCCGCGCCCGGGTCCTCGCCGACCAGCAGGGGAAGCCCTCGCACATGGTCGGCTTCGTCTGGGACGCCACGGTCGAGCTGCACAAGCGGGTCCGCGCGGACCGGCTGGCGATGGTCCGGGAGGAACGCACCCGGTTCATCAAGGAGGCGGCCCGCGCCCTCTCCGAGGCGACCACCATGCAGGACGTGGCCCGGGTCTTCACCGAGCTGCCGCTGCCCGGCATCCCCCCGGACGGGCTGATCCTCGCGGTCCTGGACAGCGGCCGGATCCAGATCCTCCGCTCCACCGGCTACCGTCCGGAGGCCCCGGCGCCGCCGGACCACGTCCCGTTGGACTCCGACCATCCGGCGGCGCTGGCCCTGCGCACCCGCACCCCGGTCTTCCTGGGCAGCAGGCGCGAGTACCAGGAGCGCTTCCCCGCGGTCTGGGAGCGGGTCTCGGACACCACCCGCAGCGCCTGGGCCTTTCTGCCGCTGGTCGCCGGGGGCCGGCCGATCGGCGTCTGCGTCGCCAGCTTCTACGAGGACCGGGCCCTCGACAGCGAGGACCGGACCCTGCTCAGCACCCTCGGCGGGATGGTCGCGCAGTCCCTCGCCCGTGCCCGGCTGCACGACGCCGAGCACGAGCTGGCGGCCGGGCTGCAGCGGGTGATGCTGCCCCGGCGGGTGCCGCCGCTGCCCGGCTTCACCAGCGCGGTGCGCTACCTCCCGGCCGGGACCGGGCTGCAGATCGGCGGCGACTGGTACGACGTGGTGCCGCTCCCCGGCGGGCACGTCGGCCTGGTCATCGGCGACGTCCAGGGCCATGACGTGCACGCCGCCGGGGTGATGGGCCAGCTGCGGATCGCGCTGCGCGCCTACGCCGCCGAGGGCCACCCGCCGGCCGCGGTGATGACCCGTGCCTCACGCTTCCTCGCCGACCTCGACACCGGCCACTTCGCCACCTGCCTCTACGCCGAGGTCAACGTCGATTACGGCGCGGTCTACGCGGTGCGCGCCGGGCACCTGGACCCGCTGGTGTGCCGGGCCGACGGCAGCAGCGCGGTGCAGCCGGTCGCGGGCGGGCTGCCGCTGGGCATCGACCCGGAGAACTCCTACCCGGTCACCCGGTTCACCCTGGACCCCGGCGAGATGCTGCTGCTCTGCACCGACGGCCTGGTCGAGACCCGGACCGTGGACATCGACGAGGGCATGGAGCAACTGCGCCACGCCGTCGGCGGCCGGGAGCTGCAGGGGCCCGGCGCGCTTGAGGCGCTCGCCGACCGGATCGCCGACGCCGCCGCGGACAGCCACGAGCGGGACGACGACATCGCCCTGCTGCTGCTCCGCTGGGACGGCCCGGCCGAGGCCAGACCCCGTCAGCTGCGCCGCCGCATCCCGCAGGCCGACCTGGAGCAGGTCGCCGAGGTGCGTGGGGAACTGCGCGACGCGGTGCGCCGCTGGGGCGTCGGCGAGCTGGCCGACACGGTGGAGCTGCTGACCTCGGAGCTGGTCACCAACGCCCTGGTGCACACCGACCGGGACGCGCTGCTGACCGCCCGCCTCTACCGGGAGGGCGGCCCCGAAGGACCGGCCCGGCTCCGGGTCGAGGTGGACGACGAGTCCGACCTCTGGCCCAAGCGCCGCACGCCCGGCGAGCAGGCGTCCTCCGGACGCGGGCTGATGCTGGTCGAGGCGCTGGCCGATGCCTGGGGGGTCGACCCGCGGGGCACCGGCAAGCGGATGTGGTTCGAGCTGATCCACCGTCAGCCCTGAGGCTCGGCGCGGCAAGCTGATCCACCGTCAGCCGTAGAGCCGTTCCAGGTCCTTGAGCTTCTGCTCCAGCGAGTCCAGTCGGGGCAGGGTCAGCGTGTCGTCCTCCGCGGTCAGGTCGAAGGTCCGCTCCTCCGCCGGGCGCGGACGCACCGGGAGCTCCGCCACCGGCTCGCCGTCGGCCAGTGCGTCGGCCAGGACGTCTGCCGCCAGGGCGTCGGCTATGGCGGGCTCCGCGGGGACCGGCTGGCGCTCGTTCGCCGCGGTGCGGTGCGCGGCGGGGGCGGGCAGTTCCGCCGCCGGACGGCCGCCGCGCGGCCAGCCCCGGCTGCTCAGCGCGCGCAGCTCGGCCCGCTCGTGCCGGGAGGCCCGGCGCTGCTCGTCCCGGTCCAGCAGCCGCTGCCGCTTGTCGTCGCGGACCTCGTCCACCGCCTCGTCCAGTGAGCGGACGTTCTCCAGCAGCATCAGCGACCAGGCCGCGTAGGTCTCCCTCGGCGCGCGCAGCCAGCGGACGATCCGGATCTGCGGCAACGGCCGCGGCACCAGGCCCTGTTCGCGCAGCGCGGCCCGGCGGGTCTGCTTCAGCGCGCGGTCGAACAGCACCGCGGCCGAGAGCGACATCCCGGCGAAGAACTGCGGGGCGCCGTGGTGGTCGATGCCGCGCGGGGCGTGCACCCAGTTGAACCAGGCGGACGCGCCCGCGAAGAACCACACCAGCAGCCGGGAGCCGAGCGCCGCGTCGCCGTGGCTGGCCTCGCGCACCGCCAGCACCGAGCAGAACATCGCCGCGCCGTCCAGGCCGAACGGGACCAGGTACTCCCAGCCGCCGGACAGGCCGAGGTTCTGCAGGCCGAAGCCGACCAGGCCGTGGAACGACAGCGCGGCGGCGACCGAGGCGCAGGCGAACAGCAGCACGTAGGAGGCCGACCCGTAGAGGGCCTCCTTCTTGCGCCGCCGCTCCTCGCCGCGCTCCCAGGAGTCGGTGCTGTCGCGTGCCGCCGAACCGCGTGCCCGCAGCAGCGTCGCCAGCCCGGCGACGAGCAGGAGGGCCGCGACGGCGGCGACGCCCCACCCCAGCGTGATGTCGGAAAGTCTCATGCCCTCGTCCAAAGCTCGGCCTGTGCCCGGATACCCCGACCGCGGCCGAAGTGGGAACCATACTTGCCCAAACACCGGTGGCGGATGGTGCTTTTGGGACCGATACACCGGGACGGGTGTAAGTGGGGCGGCTGTCCGTGCTGGTACGCACGGTGTGTACAGTTGCCGCATGGTCGCCCCACATACTCATGGTGACCTGGTGAAATCCCGTCCGGCGCCGGGCCCGGCAACCCGGCCGGAAACCGCTCGGGACCGGCTCCGCGGGTTGGCGGTCGCAGTCCCACCTGTGGTATTGGCGCTACTGCTCGGCTTCTGGGGGATCGGCCGTGGCGGCAGCTTCTGGGGCGACGAGGCGGTCAGCCTGCAGGTCGCGCACCGCGACACCGGCCGGATCATGCGGCTCACCCAGCACGTCGACGCAGTGCACGGCTGCTACTACCTGCTGCTGCACGGCCTGTTCCGGCTGCACGACGGCGGCGCGGTGCTGCTGCGGACCCCCTCGGTGCTGGCCACCGCCGCCGCGGCCGGCGGCATCGCGCTGGTCGGCCGCAGACTGGCCTCGCCGCGGGCCGGGCTCGCCGCCGGGCTCGCCTTCCCGGCCTTCCCTGCGGTGCAGTACTACGCCCAGGAGGGCCGCTCCTACGCCCTGGTCTGCGCGGTGGTGGTGGGGTCCTGGCTGCTGCTGCTCCGGGCGGTCGAGCGTCCCACGGTCGGCCGCTGGGCCTGTTACGGCCTCGCCGCGCTGGCCACCGGCCTGCTGCACGAGTACGCCGTACTCGCGGTCGCCGCGCAGGGGTTGACCCTGCTGACGGGTCGGCAGCCGCGCCGGGTGCGCGCGGGCTGGGCGCTGGCGACCGGCGCCGCGGCGGTGGCGATGCTGCCGCTGGTGCTGCGCGGCGCGGAACAGGCCGGGCAGGTGGCCTGGATAGCCGAACCCGGGACCGGGACGGTGCTGTTCGGCGCGGGGCTGGCGCTGGTCGGAGTGCTCTGCGCGCTGGTCCGGGTGCCGCCGCGGCCGGACCAGCGAATATCGGACCAGCGGATACCGCCCCCGAGCCTGCGGGCGTTGGCGCTGCCGGTGCTGCTGCTGCCGCAGGGCGCGCTGCTGCTGGTCAGCTTCTGCTGGACCCCGGTCTACCTGGACCGCTACGTCCTGTTCGAGTACGCCGGTCTCGCGCTGCTGGTCGGCGCGGCGCTGGACGCCGCAGGCCGGGCGCTGCCGCGGCTCGGCTGGCGCGCGCTGCTGGCCGTCCCGGCGGCGCTGCTGCTCCTGCTTCCGCTCGAACTCCACCTGCGCACCCCGCAGAGCCGGGGCAACGACCTGGCCGGCGCCGCCCACGCGGTGCGGGCGCTGGCGCGGCCCGGCGACGGCGTGCTGTTCCTGCCGTCCTCGCTGCGGCAGTCGGCGCTGGCGCTGCCGCGCGACTACACCGGGCTGCGTGACCTGGCGCTGCTCCAGGACGGCCCGTCGCTGGGCAACCTCAGCGGCACCGAGGTGCCCTCGGCCGCGGTGCCGGGCCGGCTGCGCGGGGCGGACCGGATCGTCACCGTCCGGGTGGCGCCCGGCAGCACCGCGGACCCGGCCTCCGGCCAGGACCTGGCGAAGAAGCGGGTGCTGGCGGCCGGCTTCCAGGTCTGCGCGCAGCGCTCGGTCCGCGGCCTGCTGGTGACCGCCTACGCCCGGCCGGGGCACTGCTGAGTCAGCCCCGCGGCACCGGCACCCCGCCGAACACGCCGGCCAGCCGGTCCGCCTGGGAGCGGAGTTGGACCGCCTCGGCGGCCGTCGAGACGTCCGCGAGCGAGGCCAGGGCCGGGGCGATGCCGACCGCGAAGCCGGTCAGCTCGCGCAGCCGCAGCGACTCGGCGAAGCCGTGCCTGGCTCCGGCCAGGTTGCCGTCCTGCTGGGCGATGATGGCCAGGTGCCGCCAGGTGTAGGAGAGCAGCAGGTCGTCCTGCTGCTGCTCGGCCCCGGCGTGGGCGCGGCGGTAGGCGGCGCGGGCAGCGACCGGGTCGAGCAGCAGCTCCTCGGCGACCAGGCCGCGGCGGAAGTCCAGCAGCGGCCGTCCCGGGGCGCCCGGCGCGAGCAGCGCGGAGGCGCGGCCCAGGGCGGCCTGCGCCTCGTCCAGCCGGTCGTGCACCCGCAGCAGGGTGGAGCAGTACGCGAGGTAGCCGCGGGCGCAGGCGGCGGCGGCGCGTTCGGTGTCGCTGCGCGCGCCGCTCTCGGCCAGCCGCAGCGCGTTCTCGGCGTCGCCCCAGCCGTCGCCCTCGAACAGCGAGCGCTCGATCAGCAGCTCGGCCCGGCTCAGCGCGGCCTCGGGGGAGCGGGTGGCCTGCGGCTCCAGCAGGTCGGCGGCGGCCTGCCAGCAGCCGCGCGAGCGCAGCAGCCAGACGGTGTCCGGTGCGGGACCTGCGGCGGTGCCGTCGCGCGAGTCGTCGATCCGGGCCGTGCGGTGCTCCGACGCCGTTCGATGGTCCGACAAGGACGGCTCCCCTCCGTGCTGCTGGCCGGTGGTGACGGAATTCCAACACGTGGTCGGGGAGCCGCGCCAGATCAACGGCGGTACCAGTTGGGATCTCTTTTTACCGGCCCCCACCTGCTGATGGGCCGTCAGCTGACGCCGCCGGTGCGCAGCAGTTCGCGGGCGGCCGAGTTGACCGGCTGCGGTATCCCGGCCAGATCCAACTCGAAGAGCGCGACCAGCAGTTGGTCGGCCCGGTTGCGGGACTCCTGGTTGTAGCCGGCCAGCGTGAACATCACCGGCTGCAGCTCGTCCGCGTGCAGGGTGTTCAGCCAGAGGCACTCGACCGCGCGCAGGTCGGCCGGCTCGGTCCAGGTGTCCACCTGGGCGACCACGGTGCTGCCGAGCAGGCAGACGCCCTCGCGGTCCTGCGAGTCGGAGACCTCCAGCTCGCCAAAGCCCAGCCACTCCAGGTAGCGGGCGGCGGCGAGGATGGCGTCGTCCGAGGTCCGGACCGGGTGCGGGACGAAGGGGCTGCGCGGCGGCACGGCCCGCGCCCGGGTCGGCGGCTGCGGGAGCGGCGGCTGCGCCGGGCGTCCGGCCCCGGCGGCGGGACGGGACGGCGGCGCGCTCCGGGGCTGCGCCGGGGCCGGTGGCGGCGGCGGCTGGACCGCGGGCGGCACCGGGACCGGGCTGCGGGCGGCGTCCACCGGCAGCCGGACCTGTGCACCGCAGTCGCAGGTGAACTCGGGCTGCGGCCACTGCTCGGACCGGCCGCAGGTCGGGCAGCGCATGTTCAGCCAGGAGTCCTCCCAGGAGCGGAACCGCACCTGGACCGGGATGCCGCCGTGCAGCAGCGGGATCCGCAGCCGGGCCCCGCAGGCGCAGGGGAACACCGAGGGCTCGTAGGCGTGCTCCCTGCGGCAGGCCGGGCAGCGCACCGGGCGTGTGGTCGTACCAGGCATCACGGACCGTCCGTTCCTGAGGGTTGTCCAGCTCTGCGTCCCATCGTCCCTGATCCACGCCGATCGGGAGGTCCCTTTGCAGACAGGAAGCGGTGAGAGGTGTCGGGCCGGCTCCTCAGCCGCCGATGGCCGACATCGGCCGCTCGGGGCGGCGGAAGTCGGCGCTGTCGATGGCGTGGCCGGGGGCCTTGCCGGCCACCGAGGCCCGCCAGGCGGCCTCGACCGCGGCGTCGTCGGCGCCGGAGCGGAGCAGCCCGCGCAGGTCGGACTCCCGGGTGGCGAACAGGCAGTTGCGCAGTTGTCCGTCGGCGGTGAGCCGGACCCGGTCGCAGCCGCCGCAGAACGGGCGGGTGACGCTGGCGATCACCCCGACCACGGCGTCGGTGCCGGTGATCCGCCACTCCTCGGCCGGGGCGTTGCCCTCGCGCGGCAGCGGCCGGAGCGTGAAGCGCTCGCCCAGCCGGGCCAGGATCTCGTCGGCGGTGACCATCCGCTCCCGGTCCCAGGCGCCCTGGGCGTCCAGCGGCATCGACTCGATGAAGCGCATCCGGTAGCCGTGCTCGGCGGCGAAGGCGGTCAGGTCGGCGATCTCGTCGTCGTTGACGCCGCGCACCGGCACCGCGTTGATCTTCACCGGGGCGAGCCCGGCCGCCTGGGCGGCGGCCAGGCCGAGCAGTACGTCGGCGAGGCGGTCCCGGCGGGTGATCTCGGTGTAGCGCTCGGGGCGCAGCGTGTCCAGGCTGACGTTCACCCGGCGCAGGCCCGCGTCGCGCAGGGCGGCGGCGCTGCGGGCCAGGCCGACGCCGTTGGTGGTGAGCGAGAGTTCGGGGGCGTACGGGAGCGCGGTCAGCCGCGCGATCAGGCCCGGCAGGCCGCGGCGGAGCAGCGGTTCGCCGCCGGTGAGCCGGACCGAGCGGATGCCCAGCCGCCGGGTGCCGACGTCGACCAGCCGGACCACCTCGTCGTCGGTCAGCAGCTCCGGCTTCGGCAGCCAGGCCAGGCCCTCCTCCGGCATGCAGTAGGTGCAGCGGAGGTTGCAGCGGTCGGTGAGCGAGACCCGCAGGTCGGTGTGCACCCGGCCGAGGCGGTCGGTCAGCGGGGCGGGCGCGGGGTCGGCCGCGGGCTGCGGGGCGGCGAGCGGGGTGGCGGCGGTGCTGGACATCTGCCCAGTAGAGCGGGCGGGTCGGTGGCCGGTCCAGCGGGTGAAGCCCCGGCGAACGCGACGGGGCCGCCGGATGCGGCTGTAGTTTCGTACAAGACTGCTGCGGCGGTCGGCGGGCCAGACTGGTCCCGTGACCTCCTCCCTGGTACCCGCCCCCCGCCCGGTCGCGCTGCTGCTCGCCGCCGGGGGCGGCCGACGGCTCGGCCTGGGGCCGAAGGCGCTGCTGCCCTACCGCGGCCGACCGCTGCTGGAGCACGCCGTCGCGGTGCTGCGGGACGGCGGCTGCCGGCAGGTGCTGGTGGTGCTGGGCGCGGCGGCGGACGAGGTGGGCGCGCGGGCCGAGCTGGGCGGCTGCACGGTGGTCCGCAACCCCGACTGGGAGTCCGGGATGGGCTCCTCGCTCCGGGCCGGTCTTGCCGCGCTCCCGGCGGCGGCGCCGGGGGCGCCGGCCGCGCTGGTCTCGCTGGTGGACACCCCCGGGGTGAGCCCGGCGGCGGTGGCCCGGATGCTGACGGCGTATCAGCACGGCGCGAGGCTGGCCGCGGCGGCGTACCGGGGACGGCGGGCGCACCCGGTGCTGATCGGCGCCGAGTACTGGGCCGAGGCGGCCAGGGGCGCGGTCGGCGACGCGGGCGCGCGGACGCTGCTGGCGGCGCGGGCCGCGGAGCTGACCCTGGTGGAGTGCGGCGACGTCGCCCGCCCGGACGACATCGACACCCCGGAAGCCTGGTCCCGGTGGTCCGGCTGACGCCGCGGGGTGTCAGCCGCTGGTGGCGAGGGCGTGGCCGAGCCTGGTGGCGATCTCCTGCATCTGCGGGATCAGCCCGCCCCGCCCGCTCCGCGCCTCCAGGGCCTTGACCCGGGCCTCCGGTCCGGAGATGGACAGCGCGGTCGGCGTCGGTGCGCCCGGCACCAGGACGGCGATGCAGCGCACGCCGACCTCCTGCTCCTGGTCGTCCACCGCGTAGCCGCCGGTCCGTACCGCGTCGAACTGCGCCAGCAGCCGGGCCGGTTCGGTGACGGTGTACTCGGTGTGCGCGGGCAGCGGCGCGCTGCCGAGCACCCCGGCCGCCTCCGGCCGGGGCAGCTGCGCCAGTAGCACCTTGCCGACGGCGGTGCAGTGCGGCTGCACCCGCCGGCCGACCTCGGTGAACATCCGCATCGAGTGCCGGGACGGCACCTGCCCCACGTAGACGACCTCGCCCGCCTCCAGCACCGCCAGGTTCGCGGTCTCGCCGGTGGCCTCCATCAGCTCGGCCAGGTAGGGCCGGGCCCAGCTGCCGAGCAGCCGCCCCGCGGTCTCGCCGAGCCGGATCAGCCGCGGGCCGAGCGTGTAGCGGCGGGCGGTGTCCTGTCGGACGTACCCCTGCTGGACCAGGGTGCGGATCAGCCGGTGGATGGTCGGCATGGGCAGCCCCGACGCGGTCGCGAGATCGCTGAGCGTGCTCACCCCGCCCGCGTCGGCCAGGACTTCGAGCAGGTGGAAGGCGCGTTCGACGGACTGGACGCCGCCGGAACGGTCGGCTGCGGGGGCGTCGACCGATGCGGGGGGAGCGGCCACAGGACTACCTTCCTGAAGGACGTGCCGGAGCAGGGGTATGGTGTGCCGCGAGCAACATCAACAATGTGTTGAATTTCTGTATCGCGGAAACTAGCCTCCACCTTACAGAAGCGCAACGCCGTCGAGAACGCTTTTCGATCAAGTGCATCACGTGACCTCCCCAGCTTGAAGGAGCTTCAGGACCATGGCCGGACCGCAGGGAACCCAGGACGCAGACCTCTCCTCCATCGTCGTCGCGGGTCTCCCGGTCGACCGGGGTGAGGAAGTGCTCACTACCGAGGCGCTCGCCTTCGTCGCCGGACTGCACCGCCGTTTCGAACCCCGCCGCCGCGAACTCCTGGCGCTGCGCCGCGAGCGCCGCGCCCGCATCGCCGCCGAGGGCGCCCTCGACTTCCTCCCCGAGACCGCCGCCGTCCGCGCCGGGGAGTGGAAGGTCGCCCCGGTGCCGCGCGCGCTGCAGGACCGCCGGGTCGAGATCACCGGCCCCACCGACCGCAAGATGGTGGTCAACGCCCTCAACTCCGGTGCCAGGGTCTGGCTTGCCGACTTCGAGGACGCCAGCGCCCCGACCTGGCACAACGTGGTGGACGGCCAGATCAACCTGATCGACGCCTTCGAGCGCAGGATCGACTTCGCCAGCGACGCCGGAAAGTCCTACGCCCTGCGCCCGGACGCCGAGTTGGCCACCGTCGTGGTCCGCCCGCGGGGCTGGCACCTGGACGAGGCGCACCTGCTGGTCGACGGCGAGCCGGTGGCCGGGGCGTTCGTCGACTTCGGCCTGTACTTCTTCCACAACGCCGCCCGGCTGCTGGCCCGCGGCGCGGAGGACCCCAACTCCGGCCCGTACTTCTACCTCCCCAAGACCGAGAGCCACCTGGAGGCCCGGCTCTGGAACGAGGTCTTCACCCACGCGCAGCAGGCGCTCGGCGTCGAGCACGGCACCATCAAGGCCACCGTGCTGATCGAGACCATCACCGCGGCCTTCGAGATGGACGAGATCCTCTACGAACTGCGGGACCACGCCGCCGGGTTGAACGCCGGACGGTGGGACTACCTGTTCTCGATCATCAAGAACCTCCGCGACGCGGGCGAGCGCTACGTCCTCCCCGACCGCAACTCCGTGGGCATGACCTCGCCGTTCATGCGCGCGTACGCCCAGCTGCTGGTGCAGACCTGCCACCGGCGCGGCGCCCACGCCATCGGCGGGATGGCCGCGTTCATCCCGTCCCGGCGCGACCCCGAGGTCAACGCCGCCGCGATGGAGAAGGTCACCGCTGACAAGGAGCGCGAGGCCGGGAACGGCTTCGACGGCTCCTGGGTGGCCCACCCGGACCTGGTGCCGGTCTGCCGCGCCTCCTTCGACGCCGTCCTCGGCGACCGCCCGCACCAGAAGGACGTGCTCCCGGCGGGCGAGGTGACCGCGGCCGAACTGCTGGACATCGCCGGGGCGGGCGGCAGCTGCACCGCCGCCGGGCTGCACAACGCGGTCCAGGTCGGCGTCCGCTACATCGAGGCGTGGCTGCGCGGGCTCGGCGCGGTGGGCATCTTCAACATGATGGAGGACGCCGCGACGGCCGAGATCTCGCGCTCGCAGATCTGGCAGTGGATCTACAACGGGGTCGTCCTGGATACTGGTGCCAAGGTCACCCCGGACCTGGTGCGCGACCTGGTCGCCACCGAACTGGCGGAGCTGCGCGCCGAGTTGGGCGACCAGGCCTACGAAGCCGGGCGCTGGACCGAGGCCGCCGGGCTGTTCGAGCAGGTCGCGCTGGCCGACGAGTTCGTCGACTTCCTGACCCTGCCCGGCTACGCCCTGCTCGGCTGACGCACGGTCAGCACCGGGCACACAGACCGGTGGTGGTGACCGGGGAATACCTGGGGAGGTCCTTCCCGGTCACCACCGCCTGCACTACCGGCTGGGGTCCAGGATGAGCTTGCCCGAGGTGCGTCGGGCTCGCAGGTCCTGGTGGGCGCGGGCTGCCTCGGACAGCGGGTAGGCCTCGCCGACCAGCGGGGTCAGCTCGCCGTCCGCCACCATCCGGAACAGCTCGGCCATCGGTTCGGCGTGCAGGGCCGGGTTTCCGACGCAGTGCATCAGCCAGAAGCCGACCACGGCGGTGGAGTGCCCCATCAGCGCGCCCGCGGTGACCGGCTTCGGCTCCTGCCGCGAGGCCATCCCGTAGGCGACCAGGCGGCCGAACGGGGCGAGGGCGGCCAGCGAGGCGTCGAACACCGGGCCGCCGGTCATCTCCAGCACCACGTCGACCTTCTGCCCGCCGTTCGCCTCGACCAGGCGCTCCTTCAGGCCCTCGGGGTCGGCCGCGACCGCGACGTCCGCGCCCAGCTCCAGCGCCAGCTCCCGCTTCTCCTTGCTGGAGGCGGTGGCGATCACCCGGCCCGCGCCGAAGCGCTTGGCGAGCTGGACCGCCAGCGAGCCGGTGCCGCCGGCCGCGGCGTGCACCACCACCGACTCGCCCGGGGCGATCCGGGCCGAGGTGCGCAGCAGGTGCCAGGCCGTCAGGCCCTGCACCACCAGCGCCAGCGCGGCCCCGTCGGAGACCCCTTCGGGCACCTCGGTGGCCATGTTCGCCCAGGCCACGGCCTTCTCGGCGTAGCCGCCCGTGGCGGTCAGGGCGACCACCCGGCGTCCGTCCGCGGTCCGGCCGACGACCTCGCCGCCGGGCACCATCGGCAGTGAGCTGCGGGAGAGGTAGGAGTCCTCGACCGCGTGGGTGTCGGCGAAGTTCACCCCGGCCGCGGCCACGTCGATGAGCAGTTGCCCCGGCTTGGCCACCGGTTCGGGCAGCTCGGCCAGGCGCAGGACCTCGGGCCCGCCGAACTCGGTGATCTGGATCGCCCGCATCGCTGTTCTCCCTACCAGTGGGTAACACGTTTCCCGACCAACATACCGGTCGGTATGTGGTGGCGGCAGTGGGGTCGGCAAAGCCAAGCGAACCAACAATTCCGACCCAAGTTTCGCTCAGACTGCAACAGATATTGACTTCGCCGCCGCTCGGTAGTTGAGTTCCCTCGCCCTGGACATGTCATGGCACCTCCAGAGGATGGAGAACCTCATGCGCCACCGAGCCCCACAGCTGACCGCCGTCCTGGCGGTCACCGCCGCCGCTGTCGCCGCGGTCCTGCTGGCCGCCCCGTCCGCCCGCGCCGAGAACAACGGCGTCGGCCTCAAGCCCGTTCTGGGCTGGAGCAGTTGGAGCTTCATCAGGAAGGCCCCCAGCGCCGCCAAGATCGACGCGCAGGCGGACGCCATGAAGAGCAGCGGCCTGGCCGCGGTCGGCTTCGACTACGTCAACCTGGACGACTTCTGGTACCAGTGCCCCGGCAGCCAGGGGCCGAACGTCGACCAGTACGGCCGCTGGGTCACCGACCCCGCGAAGTTCCCGGCGTCGGGCTCCACCGACGGCATCCAGGCCGTGGCGAACCACGTGCACGGCGACGGGCTGAAGTTCGGCCTGTACGTCACCCCCGGCATCTCCAAGCAGGCGGTCAGCCAGAACACCGCGATCCAGGGCACGAGCTACCACGCCGACGACATCGCCACCACGACCGCGGAGAAGAACTACAACTGCTCGGGCATGGTCGGCATCGACTACGGCAAGCCCGGCGCGCAGGCCTTCATCAACTCCTGGGCGAACGAGTTCGCCGCCTGGGGCGTGGACTACGTCAAGATCGACGGGGTCGGCACCGGCGACGTCGCCGACATCCAGGCCTGGTCGGCGGCACTGCGGCAGACCGGTCGGCCGATCCACCTGGAGCTGTCCAACAGCCTGGCCATCGGCAGCGCGGCGACCTGGGCGCAGTACGCCAACGGCTGGCGCACCGGCGGCGACATCGAGTGCTACGGCTGCGAGTCGGGCGGCAGCAGCTACCCGCTGACCCAGTGGTCCAGCGTGCAGTCACGGTTCGCGCAGGTCGCCGCCTGGCAGCCGTACGGCGGACCCGGCGGCTACAACGACTACGACTCGCTGGAGGTCGGCAACGGAGCCGACGACGGACTGACCGCGCCGGAGCGGCAGTCGCAGATGAGCCTGTGGGCGATGGGCGCGGCCCCGCTGGTCCTGGGCACCGACCTGACGAACCTGGACCCCACCGACCTCGGCTACCTCAAGAACAGCCGGGTGCTGGCGGTGGACCAGGACGGCATCGACGCCGCACGCCTCGTCAACAACGGCGACCAGCAGGTGTACAGCAAGACCGAGCCGAACGGCGACGTGATCCTCGGCCTGTTCAACTACAGCGGCACCGCGAGCACCACCGTGACCGTCCCGCTGGCCAGTGCCGGGATCAGCGGCAGCGCCGCTGCGACCGACCTGTGGACCGGCGGCTCGCTGGGCACCGTCAGCGGCGCCTACAGCGTCACCCTGGCCCCCGGCGCGGTCCGGCTGATCCGGGCGGTGCCGAGCGGCAGCCGCGCGGTCCGGATCGAGGCCGAGTCCTCCGGCAACACCCTGGCCGGCGCCACCAGGACGGCGAGCTGCAGCGGCTGCTCCGGCGGGACCAAGGTCGGCTACATCGGCGACGGCGCGGCGGACTACCTGACCGTCAACGGAATCAACGAGGCGTCAGCGGGTGCGCGGACGCTCACCTTCAGCTATCTGCTCTCCGGCAGCCGCAGCTTCTCGATCAGCGTCAACGGCGGCCCGGACACCACCGTGAACCTCACCGGCAGCAGCTTCTCCACGGTGTACACGGCCAGCGTCCCGATCACCGTCAAGGCGGGCGCCAACACCGTCAGGTTCCACAACGACACCGCCTACGCGCCCGACCTGGACGTGATCACCGTCCAGTGACCGGGCAGCGGTAGCGACACCGCTGCCCCGGATCCTCGCCGTGGATCCGGGGCAGCGGTCCCCGGAGCGCGAGCGCTCAGGGGAGTCCGGGCGGCACACCGTCCAGCGGCGCCCGGAGTTCGGGGTGGCGCTAGGCGCGGGCGGCCAGCTCGCGCGCCGCGTCGGCGGCGGCCTTGGCGATGCGGTCCTCGTTCACCGTGGTCAGGTTGCCGTTCTCGACCACCGGGCGGCCGTTGACCAGCAGCAGCGCCAGCGGCGGGAGCGCGCCGAGGGTGAGCGCGGCGACCGGGTCGGCGATCGAGGAGTGCATGATCCCGTCGACCTTCCACAGCGCCAGGTCGGCCAGCTTGCCGACCTCGATCGAGCCGATCTCGTTCTGCCGGCCGAGCACCCGGGCCCCGCCCATGGTGCCCAGGCGCAGCGCCTTGCGGCCGGTGAGCGCGTCCGGGTAGCCGTGCAGCCGGTTGATCAGCAGCGCGTTGCGCAGCTCGGTGCCCAGCTCGCCGGACTCGTTGGAGGCGGTGCCGTCCACGCCCAGGCCGACCGGGACGCCGGCCCTGAGCATGTCGGGGACCCGGGCGATGCCCGCCGCGAGCCGGGCGTTGGAGGACGGGCAGTGCGCCACGCCGGTGCCGGTCTCGGCGAACTTGGCGATGTCGGAGTCGTTCATGTGGACGCAGTGCGCCATCCACACGTCCTCGCCGAGCCAGCCGGTGGACTCGAAGTAGTCGGTGGGGCCCATCCCGAACAGCTCCTTGCAGAACTGCTCCTCCTCGGCCGTCTCCGAGCCGTGGGTGTGCAGCCGTACGCCCTTGCGCCGGGCCAGCACGGCCGCCTCGCGCATCAGCTCGGTGGAGACCGAGAACGGCGAGCAGGGCGCGATGGCGATCTGCAGCATCGAGTCGAACGAGGCGTCGTGGTAGCGGTCCACGGCGGCCTCGGAGGCGATCAGGATGTCCTCGGTCTTCTCCACCGCGTGGTCCGGCGGCAGGCCGCCGTCCTTCTTGCTGCGGTCCATCGAGCCGCGCAGTGCGGTGAAGCGCATCCCCAGCTCGGCCACCGCCTCGATCTCGGCGCCGAGGATGTCGCCGCCGCCCTGCGGGAAGACGTAGTGGTGGTCGCTGGCGGTGGTGCAGCCGGACTTCAGCAGTGCGGCGGCCGAGCCCTGCGCGGCGGCGTGGACCAGCTTGTCGTCGATCCGGGCCCAGGTCGGGTAGAGCGCGACCAGCCAGTCGAACAGGATGTTGTCCTGTGCGAGCCCGCGGGTGATCCACTGGTAGAAGTGGTGGTGGGTGTTCACCAGGCCGGGGGTGACCAGATGGCCCTCGGCGTTGATCCGCCGGACCACGCCCTGCAGCCACTGCGGGGCCGGGCCCTCGCCGACCGACTCGATCCGGTTCCCGGCGATCACCACATGGCCGCGGGTGTACTCGTTGTCGGCGGCGTCCACGGTGGCGATGGCCGCGTTCTCGATGACGATGCGCTCGTCAGCGGGGGGAGGCAGGGTGCTCATGGGTTCAAGCTCCTCGACGGTAGCGGTTTGGGGAAACCGCCGTCGGGTGGAGCTGCCCAGGGCGGGACGGCGGAAGAATCCCTGGGGCCAGTCTTAGCCTAAGAAGGCTCAGTCTTAGCGGAGAATCATGCCACGGGAATGACCGGCACGACACCCTCGCGGTGAACCGTGCCCTCGATGAGACCGTACGGCCGGTCGGCCGCGAAGTAGACCTCGTTGTTGTTCTTCAGGCCGAAGGGCTCCAGGTCGACCAGGAAGTGGTGCTTGTTCGGCAGCTCAAGGCGGACCTCGTCCACCTCGGCGCGGTTGTTCAGCACCCGGCTGCCCATCGCGTGCAGGGTCTGCTGCAGCGAGTAGGAGTAGGTCTCGGCGAACGCCTCCAGCAGGTGCCGGCGGACGTGGGTGTACGAGCGCTCCCAGTTGGGCTGGTCCCCGGCGCCGCTCCAGGAGTGCGCCCAGCGGGCGGTCACCTCGGTGGCCAGGACCCGGTCGTACGCCTCCTTGAGGGTGGTGTACTTGTCCTTGATGTAGCCCCAGAACTCCGAGTTGGTGGAGTTCATCACGGTCAGCTCCTTCAGGCCGGAGATGACCTGGAAGCTGTCGCCGTCGTAGGTGATCTGCGCGGTCCTGATCTCGCCGCCGCTGCGGACGAAGGAGTGGCCGACCTCCTCGGACCCGATGAAGCGGGCCGAGTTGTCCGGGGTGCGGATGCGGTCCCAGGCGTACTCCTCGATCCGGATCCGGGCCCGGTGGATCGGCTCGTTGTTGTCCACGAAGTGGCGCGCGAGGTGGACCCCGAAGGCCTCCGCGGACTCGATGCCGTGCTCCTTGGCGAACGCGTACACCGTGTTCTTGGTGGTGTCGGTCGGCAGGCAGTGCGCGTTGGAGCCGGTGAGGTGGACGTCGTCCAGGTCGCCGGAGAGCGCGACCGAGACGTTCAGGTCCTTGATCTCGTGGCGGGTCGAGTCACGGTAGATGCGGACGACACGGGTCTCCGCCTTTCCGTACTGGTTCTGGCCAAGAACGTGAGCCATGGGTTCTCTAGCTTCCTCGGTAGACGGAGTACCCGAACGGGTTCAGCAGCAGGGGTACGTGGTAGTGGGCCTGGGCCGGGTCCACGTCGATGACGATGGAGACCTCGGGGAAGAACGGGCCCGCGGTGGTGAAGGTCAGCCGGAGCACGGTGCCGGCGGCGGTGTCGGGCACCGGCAGGTCCTTGCAGCGGCCGTCGGCGTCGGTGCTGGACGCGCCCAGGACGGCCCAGCGCCCGTCCGGCTGCCGCTGGGCCAGCTCGACCGGGACCCCCTGGGCGGGGCGGCCGGTGCTGGTGTTCAGCACATGGGTGGAGAGGGAGGTCATGATGCTCCGTCAGTTCTCGTTCAGGAGGCGGTCGATCCGGATGTCGTTGATCTTCCGCAGCTCGCCGCGGACGGTCTCCCGCTCGGTGTCGGCGGTGTTGCCGATCCGGGCGCGCAGGGCGTCGAGCATGGTGTCCGCGGTGCGCCCGGTGGCGCAGATCAGGAAGACGTGGCCGAACCGGGCCTCGTAGTCGGCGTTCGCCCGCTGGAGTTCGTCCAGTACGGCGTCACCGGCGCCGTGGACGCCGGACTGCTCGCGCTGCGAGGTGGCGTCGCCGGCCTTGGGCTCGCCGATCCGGGCGTGCCCGGCCATCGCGTCGTCCAGGTCGGCCGGGCCGAGCTGTGCCATCGCCGCCGCGTTGGCGGCGTGGACGGCGTCGTCGTCGGCCCAGGGGCGGGCGGTGCGGACCAGCTTCGCCCAGGTGGGGCTGCTGCAGATCTCGACGAGCTGGGCGTCTAGGTCGTCGTCGCCGAGGGCGTTGAGCCGGGCGAGAACGGTAGGTGTGGCGCGAAGCGCCTCGCCAGAAGGGCGGCGGTGGGTGACGGGTGGGCGGTTCTGAGCCACGGGATGACCTCCTACGGGGGTGCCATCCAAAAGCTAGGCCCAGCGACTCCATCGCGTCAACAGTTTGTTGAAGCTCAGTCCTTGGCCTGCTGCCGGTTCAGGTAGTTGTACACGGTGAACCGGCTGACGCCGAGCGCCGCCGCGACCGTCTCCACCCCGTGTCGGATGGTGAACGCCCCGCGTTCCTCCAGCTGGGCCACCACCCGCTGCTTGCTGGCGCGGTCCAGCGCGCGCAGGTCCCCGCCGCCGAACTGCCGGCGGACCTCCCCGAGCAGCCGGTCCATCGCGCTCTCCATGCCGGGCAGCCGCACCGCGACCGCGGGCTGCTCGTCCCACTCCAGCAGCACGTCGTCCGGGCGGGCGTCGGCCGGGCTGACCGCGCTGGCGCCGACGGCGTCCAGCAGCGGCTTGATGGCGAGGGCCAGCGGGTGCGGCGGCTCCGGGTGCGCCGGGTCGGAGCGCTCGACGGTGGTCACTGGGAGTCCTCCTCGCGGTCCGCTATCGGCAGGCCGTCCTCGCCCAGGGTGCTGACCTGCAGCGAGATCCTGGTCGCCCCGCTGGCCAGGCTGTCCTGGAGCAGTCGGGTGATCGCGGCCAGGGCATCGGTGGCCGAGCCCTCGGCGCTGGTCCCGAACGGGCCGACGTCGACCGCGAGACCGGCCAGGTCCATGGCCCGCCGGGCGGCCTTCGCATGCTCGGGGAAGCCGTCGAGGGCGAACGGCTCTGTCGTGAACTCCACCTTCAATCGCACGCGTCGCAGCGTATCCGACGGTTGCGGCGGCGGCCCGGTCGAGGCGAGAGTAACTTCAACAAAATGTTGCGGACGGTCTTGACAGTCCGGCGCACCCTCATGCGATAGTTCCATCAAGCAGAAACTTGCTTCCGCATTGTGGAATTGGATGGGTGACCGCATGACCGCCGCCGCACGCAACTGGCTCGACCAGCGCTGGACCGTCAACCTCTCGATCCTCTTCACCGAGCTGCCGCTGCTGGAGCGCCCCGCCGCGGCGGCCGCGGCCGGCTTCGACGCCGCGGAGCTGTGGTGGACCCTGGACGGCCCCACCCCGCCCGACCGCGACCTGGACGCGCTGCGCGCGGCCTTCACCGACGCGGGCGTGCAGCTCACCGGGCTCAACTTCGACGCCGGGAACATGGCCGCCGGGTCCAAGGGGCTGCTCTCCCGTCCCGCCGACTCGCAGCAGTTCCGCGACAACATCGCGGTGGCGGTCGGGCTCGCCGACTCGCTCGGCTGCACGTCGCTGAACGCCCTCTACGGCAACCGCGTCGAGGGCCTGGACACCCGGGTGCAGGACGAACTCGCCCTGGAGAACCTGGCGCTGGCCGCCCACGCCACCCACGGGATCGGCGCGACGCTGCTGGTGGAGGCGCTGAACGCGCCGGAGGCCCCGCAGTACGCGCTGCTTTCGAGCAAGGACGCGGTGGCCGTGGTGGACCAGGTGAACGCGGCCACCGGCCTCGGCAACACCTTCTTCCTCTGCGACCTCTACCACCTGGCCCGCAACGGCGAGGACCTGGCGGCCGTCATCGAGACCTACGCGGACCGGATCGGCCACGTGCAGATCGCGGACACGCCGGGACGGAACCAGCCGGGGACCGGAGAGCTCGACTTCGCGGACCTGACGAGCCGTCTGGACGCCGTCGGGTACAGCGGGCGGATCGGCCTTGAGTACAAGCCGGTGGCGGGCGTCGCCAGCGCGGACAGCTTCGGGTGGCTGCCCCGTGAGCTGCGTGGGAGCAGCCGGGGCTGAGTGCGGACACCTGGGCGCTGCGGTGGTCTTCCGCGCAGTTCCCCGCGCCCCTGAGGGGCTGCATCTACTTCGTTTGCTTTTGGATTGGGAGTTTTCGGCATGAGCGCTTCGCGCAAGATCGCGTTTATCGGCCTCGGGATCATGGGCAGCCCGATGGCTGCCAACCTGGTCAGGGCCGGGCATGTGGTGACCGGGTTCAACCTGGGACAGGCCGCCATCGACAAGCTGGTCGCCGACGGCGGCAAGGGCGCCGACAGCATCGCGGCGGCCGTGGCCGACGCCGAGGTCGTCATCACCATGGTCCCGGCCGACCCGCAGGTCGAGCAGGTCATCCTCGGCGAGGGCGGGGTGCTGGAGCACGCCAAGCCCGGCACGCTCGTGATCGACATGAGCAGCATCACCCCGCAGACCTCGATCAAGGTCGCCGCCGCCGCGCAGGAGAAGGGCATCCGCACCCTGGACGCCCCGGTCTCCGGTGGCGAGGCCGGTGCGGTCGAGGCCGTGCTCTCCATCATGGTCGGCGGCGGCGAGGACGACTTCGCCGAGGCCAAGCCGCTGTTCGACGCGCTCGGCACCACGGTCATCCACGTCGGCCCGGCCGGGGCCGGACAGACCGTCAAGGCGGCCAACCAGCTGATCGTCGCGGTCAACATCCAGGTCGTGGCCGAGGCCGTGGTCTTCCTGGAGAACGCGGGCGTGGACCTCCCGGCCGCACTGGACGTGCTCGCGGGCGGGCTGGCCGGTTCCACCGTGCTGAACCGCAAGAAGGCCAACATGGTCGACCGCCAGTTCGCCCCCGGCTTCCGGATCGACCTGCACCACAAGGACATGGGCATCGTCACCGCCGCCGCCCGCGCCGTCGAGGCCCCGCTGCCGGTCGGCTCGCTGGTCGCCCAGCTGGTCGCCTCGGCCCGCGCCAACGGTGACGGCTCGCTGGACCACTCGGCGCTGCTCCGCGGCGTCGAGCGCCTCGCCGGACGGAAGGTCAACTGACATGGCACGTATGACCGCAGCCCAGGCGGCCGTTGAGATTCTCAAGGCCGAGGGCGTCACCCACATGTTCGGCCTGCCGGGCGCCGCGATCAACCCGTTCTACTCCGCGATGCGGACCAACGGCGGGCTGACCCACGTCCTGGCCCGGCACGTCGAAGGTGCCTCGCACATGGCGGAGGGCTACACCCGCGCCAAGGCCGGCAACATCGGCGTCTGCATCGGCACCAGCGGCCCGGCCGGGACCGACATGATCACCGGCCTCTACTCGGCCAGTGCGGACTCCATCCCGATCCTGTGCATCACCGGCCAGGCGCCGGTGGCCAAGCTGCACAAGGAGGACTTCCAGGCGGTCGACATCACCTCGATCGCCAAGCCGCTCACCAAGATGGCGATGACCGTCCTGGAGCCGGCCCAGGTCCCCGGCGCGTTCCAGCAGGCGTTCCACCTGATGCGCTCGGGCCGTCCCGGCCCGGTGCTGATCGACCTGCCGATCGACGTGCAGATGGCCGAGATCGAGTTCGACGTCGAGACGTACCAGCCGCTGCCGGTCTACAAGCCGTCGGCGTCGCGGGCGCAGATCGAGAAGGCGCTGGACCTGCTGGCCGCGTCCGAGAAGCCGCTGATCATCTCCGGCGGCGGAGTCATCAACGCCGACGCGTCCGACCTGCTGGTGGAGTTCGCCGAGCTGACCGGCATTCCGGTGGTGCCGACCCTGATGGGCTGGGGCAGCATCCCGGACGACCACGAACTGGCGGCCGGCATGGTCGGCCTGCAGACCTCGCACCGCTACGGCAACGAGACGCTGCTGGCGTCGGACTTCGTCCTCGGCATCGGCAACCGCTGGGCCAACCGGCACACCGGCAACACCCTCGACGCCTACACCGCCGGACGCACCTTCGTCCACGTCGACATCGAGCCGACCCAGATCGGGCGGGTCTTCGCCCCCGACTTCGGCATCGTCTCGGACGCGAAGGCCGCGCTGGAGCTGTTCGTCGAGGTGGCCCGGGAGCGCAAGGCCGCCGGGCAGCTCAAGGACCGCGGCGCCTGGGCGGCGAGCTGCCAGGAGCGCAAGGGCCAGCTGCTGCGCAAGACCGACTTCGACACCGTCCCGGTCAAGCCGCAGCGGGTCTACCAGGAGATGAACAAGGCCTTCGGCCGTGACACCCGCTATGTCACCACCATCGGCCTGTCGCAGATCCAGGCCGCGCAGATGCTGCACGTCTACGGGCCGCGCAACTGGATCAACGCCGGCCAGGCCGGTCCGCTGGGCTGGACCCTGCCGGCCGCGCTGGGCGTCGCCACGGCGGACCCGGACGGCACCGTGGTCGCGCTCTCCGGCGACTACGACTTCCAGTTCATGATCGAGGAACTGGCCGTCGGCGCGCAGTTCCAGATCCCCTACATCCACGTCGTGGTCAACAACGCCTACCTGGGCCTGATCCGTCAGGCGCAGCGGGCCTTCGACATGGACTACCACGTCCAGCTCTCGTTCGAGAACGTCAACGCGCCCGAGGTCAACGGCTACGGCGTGGACCACGTCAAGGTCGCCGAGGGCATGGGCTGCAAGGCGATCCGGGTCTTCGACCCGAACGAGCTGGGCGCGGCGCTGGAGCAGGCCAAGAAGCTCACCGCCGAGTTCAAGGTGCCGGTGATCGTCGAGGTCATCCTGGAGCGGGTCACCAACGTCTCCATGTCCGGCGGCGGGATCGACCAGGTCAACGAGTGGGAGCTGCTCGCCGAGCACGCCTCGGACGCGCCCAGCGCGATCCTGAACACCCTGCCCTGACCCGACCCCCTGTACTCCTCCCCGCGACGGCTGTCCTTATCCGGTCGTGCCCGTCGTCGCGGGGAGGCCCACCCCGTCGCCCGCCGCCACCCTTCCAAGGGCGCGCCGCGCGCGACCCGCTGATTTCCTCCCGGCCCTGTGACCCATCCCGATGCTGGGAAGATCCGGTCGTGCCCGCAGGGCCGGGAGGATTCATCCACGAGCTAAGGACGACGCGATGACACAGCAGCAGGTCACGACCGGTCATGTGGTCATCGCCCCGGACAAGTTCAAGGGCAGCCTGAGCGCTGCCGAAGCCGCCGAGCGGATCGCCGCGGGCGTCCTCCGGGCCGCGCCCGGCACCGACATCCGGCTGCTCCCGGTCGCCGACGGCGGCGAGGGGACGGTGCTGGCCGCGCTCGCCGCGGGCTACCAGCGGGTGGAGCTGACCGTCAGCGGTCCGACCGGCGAGCCGGTCCCGGCCGCCATCGCGGTCAAGGACGGCACCGCCGTGGTCGAGGCAGCGCAGGCCAGTGGGCTGACCCTGCTCCCCGGCGGGGTCAAGGCCCCGCTGACCGCGAGCAGCCACGGCACCGGCCAGCTGATCGCGCACGCGCTGGACCTCGGCTGCACCAGGATCGTGCTCGGCCTCGGCGGCGTCGCCTGCACCGACGGCGGGGCCGGGATGGCCGAGGCCCTCGGCGCGACGCTGCACGACGCCGACGGCGCCCGGCTCCCGGCCGGCGGCGCAGCCCTCGCCCGGCTGGGCCTGCTCGACCTCGGCAGCATCAAGGACGCGTTCGCCGCCGTCGAGGTGGTGATCGCCAGTGACGTGGACAACCCGCTGCTCGGCAGCCGCGGCGCGGCGGCGGTCTACGGCCCGCAGAAGGGCGCGAGCCCGGAGCAGGTGGCCGCGCTGGACGCCGCGCTGACCGGCTGGGCCGACGCGGTCGCCGCGCTGACCGGCGCCGACCTCAGGGACACACCCGGCGCGGGCGCGGCCGGCGGCCTCGGCTTCGGCGCGCTGGCCCTGCTGGGGGCCCGTATGCAGCCCGGGATCGAGTTGCTGCTCGAACTCCTCGGGTTCGACCGGGCCGTGCGGGGAGCACGCCTGGTCGTCACCGGCGAGGGCTGCCTGGACGTGCAGACGCTGCACGGCAAGGCGCCCGCCGGGGTCGCCGCGGCGGCTGCTGGGGCGGGGGTCCCGGTGGCCGCCGTGGCCGGCCGACTGGAGCTGGACGAGCCTGCCTGGCGCGGGGCCGGCTTCGCCGCCGCCTACGCGCTGGAGCAGCTGGCGGGCCCGGACGCGGCGGAGGGCGAGAGCCTGACCCGGGCCGGGGAGCTGGCCGAGCTGGCGGGGGAGCGGATCGCCGAGGAGTTCCTGCGGGCGTGACCGGCACGGCCCGTCGAACGTTGACGTTTTGTTGAAGGCAGCCTTAGGCTCGCCCTGTCTGAACCGCCCGGCTGTTCCGGTCGCAGCGCACCGCCTGCGGCTTTCCCAGCCGCACCAGCCCGGAGGTTTCGTTGACCGCCTCGTCGTACACCGTGTTCCGCTCCAGGAACGCCGTCCTCCCGGACGGCCCCCGCGCCGCCGACGTGGTGGTCCGCGACGGGAAGATCACCGAGGTGCTGCCGTACGGCGAGGGCGCCGGGCCGGGCTTCGACGGCGAACTGGTCGACCTGGGCGGGCTGGCCCTGCTGCCCGGCCTGGTCGACAGCCACGTCCATGTGAACGAGCCCGGCCGCACCGAGTGGGAGGGCTTCGCCACCGCCACCCGGGCCGCCGCCGCCGGCGGGGTCACCACGATCATCGACATGCCGCTCAACTCGGTCCCGCCGACCACCACGCTCGCCGGCCTGGACGCCAAGCGGAAGGTCGCCGACGGACAGACCTTCGTGGACGTCGGCCTCTGGGGCGGCGCCATCCCCGGCAACACCGGCGACCTGGAGCCGCTGCACCGGGCCGGGGTGTTCGGCTTCAAGAGCTTCCTGGCCCCCTCCGGAGTGGACGAGTTCCCGCACCTGACGGGCGATCAACTCACGGAGGCACTCACCGAACTGGCCCGGCTCGACGCCCTGGCGATCATCCACGCCGAGGACCCGGCGGTGCTCGACGCCGCGCCGCAGCGCCCCGGGCCGCAGTACTCCGACTTCCTGGCCTCCCGCCCGGACGACGCCGAGGCGACCGCGGTCGCCGGACTGCTGGCGACCGCCCGCCGCACCGGCGCCCGGGTACACATCCTGCACGTCTCCTCGGCCGCCGTGCTGCCGCTGCTGCGGCAGGCCCGCGCCGACGGCGTCCAGGTCACCGCCGAGACCTGCCCGCACTACCTGACCCTCGCCGCCGAGCAGGTGCCGGACGGCGACACCGCCTTCAAGTGCTGCCCGCCGATCCGTGACGAGACCAACCGCGACCTGCTCTGGCAGGCCCTGGCCCACGGCGAGTTCATCGCCGTGGTCTCGGACCACTCGCCGTCCACCCCGGACCTCAAGCACCTGGCCCGCTACGGCGGCGACGGCGACTTCGCCGCCGCCTGGGGCGGGATCGCCTCGCTCCAGCTCGGCCTGCCGGCCATCTGGACCGAGGCCCGTGCCCGCGGCTTCGCCCTGGCCGACGTGGTCCGCTGGATGAGCGCGGGCCCGGCCGCCCTGGCCGGCCTCGGCAGCAAGGGTGCGATCGCCCCCGGCCTGGACGCCGACCTGGTCGCCTTCGACCCGGACGCCCCGTTCACGGTCGAGGCCGAGGCACTGCACCACCGCAACCCCGTCACCCCGTACGCGGGCCGCACGCTGACCGGCGCCGTCCGCACCACCTGGCTTCGCGGCCGGGTGGTGAACGTTGACGCTGACGCCCAGCCGTTCGGCCGCCTGATCGCCCGAGGAGAAGCATGACCGACACCACGAGCCCCGCCGCCTTCACCGAGCTGGTCAACCTCGCCGCCCGGACCCTCGGCGCCGGCGTCGTCGCCGCCAACGACGAGCTGTTCGCCGAGAAGGAGAACCTGATCGTCGCGGCCCCCGCCGAGTTCCGGCCGCACACCTTCGGGCACAAGGGCCAGATCATGGACGGCTGGGAGACTCGCCGCCGCCGCGGCGCGGGCGCCGACGAGCCGCACCCGACCGACGCCGACCACGACTGGGCGATCGTCCGGCTCGGGGTGGCGGGCGTGGTCCGCGGCGTGGTGGTGGACACCGCCCACTTCACCGGCAACTACCCGGAGACCGGCTCGGTCGAGGGCGCGTCCGTGCCCGGCGCCCCGTCGCCCGAGGAACTGGCCGCGGCCGAGTGGACCGAGCTGGTCCCGCGGACCACGCTGCGCGGCGACACCGCGCACGAGTTCCCGGTCGAGCTGGAGCAGCGCTTCACCCACGTCCGCCTCAACATCTGGCCGGACGGCGGCGTCGCCCGGCTCCGGGTGTACGGGGAGGTCGTCGCCGACCCGCGCGACCTGGACGGGCTGACCTTCGACCTGGCCGCGCAGGAGTCCGGCGGCGTCGCCACCGGCGCGTCCGACCGCTACTTCTCCTCGCCGCACAACCTCAACTCGCTCGGCCGGGCCGCGGTGATGGGCGAGGGCTGGGAGACCCGGCGCCGCCGCAACAAGGACCACGACTGGGTCGAGCTGAAGCTGGCGGGCGAGGGCGAGGTACTCGCGGTCGAGGTCGACACCACCCACTTCGTCGCCAACTGCCCCGGCTGGGCCTCGGTCTCGGGCCGCGACGGGTCGGGGGAGTGGTTCGACCTGCTGCCGCGCACCCGGCTCCAGCCGGACACCCGGCACCGGCTCCGGGTCACCCCGCAGCGCCCGGTCACCGAGGCCCGGCTCAACGTCTTCCCGGACGGCGGCGTGGCCCGGCTGCGGCTGACCGGCCGGCTGACCGAGGCCGGACGCGCCGCGCTGGCGCTGCGCTGGCTGAACCTGGTCCCGGCCGCCGAGGCGGAGCAGGCGCTCGCCGAAGCGGGCCTCTCCGCTGCTGAGGCAGCGTCAGTCAGCGCAGCCCGGCCGTTCGCTGACGCTGCGTCAGCACGGGCGACGGTCGACGCGCTGCAGCCGCAGGACACCCCCGACGGTGCGGACACCACCCGCCGCCGGGCCGCGATCTGGCGGCTGCTGGGCGTCTGAGACGACGGCCCGCCCAGCAGCTGCCACCCAACCCTCTTCCTTCGACTTCTCCCCCTTCGAGCCATCACCGAGGTTTAGCGATGTCCAAAATCCTGACCACCGAGTCCGGCGCACCGGTCGCCGACAACCAGAACTCCGCACAGGCCGGCATCGGCGGCCCGGTGCTGATCCAGGACCAGCAGCTGATAGAGAAGCTGGCCCGGTTCAACCGCGAGCGCATCCCGGAGCGGGTGGTGCACGCCCGCGGCTCCGGCGCGTACGGGTACTTCGAGGTGACCGACGACGTCACCGCCTACACCAAGGCCGACTTCCTCGGCGCCGTGGGCAAGCGCACCGAGGTCTTCCTGCGCTTCTCCACCGTGGCGGGCAACCTGGGCGCCGGCGACGCGGTGCGCGACCCGCGCGGCTTCGCGCTGAAGTTCTACACCGAGGAGGGCAACTACGACCTCGTCGGCAACAACACCCCGGTGTTCTTCATCAAGGACCCGATCAAGTTCCCCGACTTCATCCACTCGCAGAAGCGCGACCCGTACACCGGCATCCAGGAAGCCGACAACGTCTGGGACTACTGGTCCTACTCGCCCGAGTCGCTGCACCAGATCACCTGGCTGTTCGGCGACCGCGGCATCCCGGCGTCCTACCGGCACATGAACGGCTACGGCTCGCACACCTACCAGTGGACCGCCGCCGACGGCGCCGCCTACTGGGTGAAGTACCACTTCAAGACCAACCAGGGCGTGCGCAGCCTGGACGCGGCCCAGGCCGGCGAGCTGGTCGGGCAGGACGCCGACAGCCACCAGCGCGACCTGCACCAGGCGATCGAGCGCGGGATCTTCCCGTCCTGGACCGTGCACGTGCAGCTGATGCCGGTGGCCGACGCCGCCGACTACCGCTTCAACCCGTTCGACCTGACCAAGGTGTGGCCGCACGCGGACTACCCGCTGCAGAAGATCGGGCGGCTGGTGCTCAACCGCAACCCGGAGAACGTCTTCGCCGAGGTCGAGCAGGCGGCGTTCTCGCCGAACAACTTCGTCCCCGGCATCGGCGCCTCGCCGGACAAGATGCTGCAGGGCCGGCTGTTCGCCTACGCCGACGCGCACCGCTACCGCCTGGGCGTCAACCACACCCAGCTCGCGGTCAACGCCCCCAAGGCCACCACCGCGCAGAACTACGGCCGGGACGGCCTCGGCGCGGTCAACCCCGCGGGCCGGGCCAAGAACTACGAGCCCAACTCGTACGACGGGCCGCGGCAGACCGACCAGGCGCTGGCCGCCCCCACCGCCGTGCACGGCTGGACCGGCACCCACAGCGCGGCCGAGCACAGCAAGGACGACGACTTCTTCCAGGCCGGTGAGCTGTACCGGCTGATGTCGGCGGCGGAGCAGGGCCGACTGATCGCCAACCTGGCCGGCGCGCTCGGCTCGGTCACCCGTGACGACGTGGTCGAGCGGGTCCTGCCGTTCTTCCACGCCGCCGACGCCGACTACGGCCGCCGGCTCCAGGCCGCGGTGGAGGCCATCCGCGACGCCGACGAGGCGTAGCGGAAGGACCTCCCCTCGCGGGGAGGGGAACGGCCCCGCGGGAAGGGGACCGGCCACTTCGGAGGGGAGCGGGCTGGCCCCGGTGCAGCGTCGCACCGGGGCCCGCCCTCCGGGTTGGCGCAACCGGGTAGCGGGGCGACCCCGCAGGGTGAAGAGTGGACGGCAGGGGCTGCCGCCCCTGGGGGGAATCTCTCCGCACGCTTCCACCCTGAGAGGCCCGTTCCGATGCCCGAAATCACCGCCTACACACCCGGCACCCCGTGCTGGGTCGACCTGATGGTCCCGGACCAGCAGGCCGGCCTGGACTTCTACCGCGACCTGTTCGGCTGGCAGGGCGAGCCCGGCCCGGCCGAGACCGGCGGCTACGCCGTCTGCACCTACAAGGGCCTCCCGGTCGCCGGCATCGGCCCGACCATGGACCCGGCCACCCCCACCGTCTGGACCACCTACCTGTCCAGCGCCGACGCCGACGCCACCGTCGCGGCGATCACCAAGGCGGGCGGCCAGGTGATGATGCCGCCGATGGACGTGATGACCCTCGGCCGGATGTTCGTCGCCGCCGACCCGGCCGGCGCGGTCTTCGGCGTCTGGGAGCCCAAGGACTTCATCGGCGCGCAGCTGGTCAACGAGGCCGGCAGCATCGCCTGGAACGAGTGCAACTCCCGGGACATCGACGCCTCGGCCGGCTTCTACGCCGCGGCCTTCGGCGTCGGCGTCGAGGACATGCCGGGCGAGATGGTCTACAAGACCCTCCAGGTCGGCGGCCGCCCGGTCGGCGGCCTCAACAAGATGACCGACCCGCCGTTCGACCCGGCGGTGCCGTCGCACTGGCTGACCTACTTCTGCGTCGACGACACCGACAGCACGGTGGACGCCGGGGTCAAGCGGGGCGCGAACCTGCTGATGCCCGCCGCGGACACCCCGTTCGGCCGGATGGCCGTGCTCAGCGACCCGTGGGGCGCGACCTTCGCCGTCATCGAGGCCATGGACGCTCCGGCCTGAGGCCGGGCGCTCCGGCCTGAAGCGCCTCCCGCCCGTCCAGAGCCCTCGGGGCCGGGAACCACATGGTTTCCCGGCCCCGAGGGCTCGTCGGCGGCGGCTCCAACTCCTGACCCGACCGCTCTGAACAGCGGGTATCGTTCATCCGTACGCCCGGAGGGCCTCGACGAGATGCTGGAGCAAGCGGTGGTGCGGGAGTCGGAACAGGGGCCGGTGTCCGCGATCGACACCCCGGGCCCGCGCTGGGCCCTGCGGCCGGTCCTGCCGGTGGACGTCGAGGTGCTGACCGAGCTACGGGCCGAGGTCATGCGAGCGGACCTGGAGCGACTGGGCCGCTACGACGAGCACCGGGTGCGCCAGCGGCTGCGGGACTCCCTCTCATTCCGGCACACCTCGGCGATCGAGGTCGACGGCGCGCTCGCGGGCTGCGTCACCCTCCGCCCCGTCGCGGCCGGGCAGTGGCTGGAGCACTTCTACCTGGCAACGCGTCACCAGGGCCGGGGCCTCGGCGCGTCCGTGCTGCGCACCCTCCTTGCCACCACCGACGCCCAGCGCCTGGACGTCCGCCTCGACGTCCTCCAAGGCAGCCCGGCCCGCCGCCTCTACGAACGCCACGGCTTCACCGTCGAGTCCGAGGACCCCGTCGACGTCACCATGCACCGCCCCGCCGCGAGTTGACGGTCAGGGCCGGCCGCCGGGCTGCCAGGTGGTGATGGCGGTGCGCAGGGAGCGGGGGTCCAGGCCGTGGGCGGTGACGTGTTCGGCGATGGTGCCGTAGTGGCGCAGTTCCTCGCGGGCGACGCCGAGGCTCAGCAGGCGGTGCGGGGTGTCGGTCAGGGCCTCGGCCACGAACGGGGCGGAGGTGCCGGCCAGGTAGGGCTCGACCAGGACCACGTCCGCCGTGCTCCGGCCGCTCAGCGCGGCGCGCAGGGCGGCGGTGTCGAAGGGGCGGACGGTGGCGGCGTAGAGGACGGTGACGTCCAGGCCCTCGACTGCCTCGAGTACGTCGTCCAGGACCGGGCCGACTGCCAGGACCACCGGGCCAGTACCCTGGCGGATCGTCAGGAAGCGTCCGGGGAAGATGGGTTGCGCGGCTCGGTTGGTCTGGGCGGAGAGCCGGAGGTAGACCAGGCCGTCGGCCGCCACCGCGTCGCGGAGCAGCGTCTCGGCCTCGTCCGGGTGGCCGGGGACGTGGACCGTCCAGCCGGGCAGGGTGTCCAGCAGGGCCACGTCGCCGGGGGCCATGTGGGTGCGGCCACCGGCCGGCCAGTCGTAGGAGGCGTTCGCGCTGACCAGGACCGCCCCCACGCCCTGGTGGCCCAGGTCGAGCTTGATCTGCTCGAAGGGGCGCTCGACCAGGAAGCTGGCGAAGGTGTGCGCGATCGGGCGCAACCCGGTCAGGGCCAGCCCGCCGGCCACGCCGATCAGCAGTTGTTCGCGGATGCCCACGTTGATCACCCGGTCGGGGTGGGCGCGGGCCGCGTCCTGGAAGCCGGCCGCGGAGATGTCGGCGAGGGCGAGGGCGGCCCGGGGGTCCTCGTCGAGCAGGGCGGTGGCGGTGGAGATGAAGCGGTCACGCATGGCGATGGGTCCTTTGCGGAGGTTGGGGCGTGGTGGGAGCGGCGACGAGTGGGGCGCGGGACGGGGGCCGGTCAGCCCTTGGGTTCGACGACGGCGACGACCACGTGCGGGCGGCCGGGGTGGGGCTGGGTGAAGGCCCGGTGCAGGGCGGTGTGGTCGCGCCCGTCGACGGTGCTGGTGGACCAGCCCGCGGCGGCGAAGCGGGAGGCGATGCCGCCGGTCCAGCCGTGGGTGGCGGACTGGTTGTCGATGACCACGGCGTGCAGCCGGTCGAGACCGGCCGCCCCGGCGTAGGCGAGGGCCTCGTGGTTGCTGCCCTCGTCCAACTCCGCGTCGCCGATGAGGACCCAGACCGCCGGGTCGGTCAGTCCCTGGGCGCGCAGGCCCAGTGCGGTGCCCACCCCGAGCGGCAGGCCGTGGCCCAGCGAGCCGCTGCCGATCTCGACCCCGGGGATCAGCGTGCGGTCCGGGTGGTGGCCCAGCGGGGAGTCGAAGCCGCCGAAGCCGGGCAGCAGCGCCGGGTCGATGAAGCCCTTCGCGGCCAGCACGGCGTAGTACGCCATCGGCCCGTGGCCCTTGGAGAGCAGGAACCTGTCCCGCCCCGGAGCGTCGGGGCGGTCGGGGGAGACCCGCAGCACCCGGTCGTAGAGCACCCACAGCGCGTCCAGGGTGGAGGTCGCGGCGGGCCCGTGCTTCTCGGCGCCGGTCATCAGGCCGATCAGCCCGGGAAGGTCGGCCCAGCCGTACGCGGTGTCGGGGGCGGCGTACGAGGGTTCGGAATATTGCCTGGTCAATGTCATGGGACTAGGCTGCAACTTCAAGCGCACTTGAAGTCAAGCGGAAAATCGGGGGGAGGGAAATGACGGCTCTCGGAGAGCATCTGACGATCGGAGAACTCGCTGCGCGCGGCGGGATCGCGGCTTCGGCGCTGCGCTACTACGAGGAACTCGGGCTGATCACCGCCGAGCGCACGGCGGGCGGCCAGCGCCGCTACCCGCGCTCCATGCTGCGCCGGGTCGCGTTCGTACGCGCCGCGCAGCGGGTGGGGCTGTCGCTGGAGGAGGTCGGCAAGGCGCTGGCCGGGCTGCCCCGCGACCATGCGCCGACGGCCACCGAGTGGGCGCCGGTGGCGCGGGCCTGGCAGCGCCGTATTGACCTTCAGATCGCCGAACTGCAGTTGCTGCGGCGGAAGTTGGGTGGGTGTATCGGCTGCGGCTGCCTCTCGCTGCGGACCTGCGCGCTGTACAACCCGGACGACACCGCGGCCGAGCGCGGCGCGGGGGCGCGCTATCTGCTCGGCGACACACCGCCCGAATCGCCGAAGAAGTCCGAACCGAAGAACTCCGGGGCGAAGAACTCCGGGGCGAAGAACTCCGGGGCGAAGAACTCCGGGGCGAAGCGGCGAACCGCGGACGGGTAGCGCGCGTCGGTGCTGGTGAGTGAGTACTCACCAGCCGTCGTCGGGGGCCGACGTGGCCGACCGGATCAGGGGAAGACGTGAACCATTCCGTGCGTACTGCGGCCACAGCGGCCGTCGCGCTTTCGGCGGTGCTGTTCGTCGGCGGTTGCCATGGCGGGGGCGGCGGGACGTCCGCGGCCGGAGCGCCGTCCGGGTCCGCGTCCTCGGCCGCGTCCTCGGCAGGAGCGCCTGGGCCTGCGGCCACCTCCGCCTCCACCTCCACGTCTGCCGCTGCTCCGGCGACGTCCGCCCCCTCGTCTTCGAGCGCCGCGAGCTCCGGCCCCGGCGCTCAGCCGACGACCGGGCCGTCGGCGTCCGCGGCTGTGCCCTCCGGCTGCCGGAACCTGCCGGCGACCGCCGCGGCCAAGGCCGTTGTCACCGCCGCTTACCAGGCCAGGTTCCCCTACCTCACGCGCATCGAGACTCTCCCCGGCACGTTCTACTACGGTGTCTGCGACGGGACCGAGTACGCCCTGACCCAGTTCACCCCCACCCCCGGTGCGAGCGAGCAGGAGCGGGTGGCGATGCAGGACGAGGGATCCGCCCGCAAGTTCTTCGAACGCACCGGCGGCGCCGGCTGGCGGTACGTCAGCAGCGACACCTTCCCGGCGACCCCCGGCTGCGTCGGCGCGATCCCGACCGCCATCGCCAAGGCCTGGGGGAACTGCAGATAGCCCGGCACCCGCCGACGGGCCGGGCCCGCCGCCTGCCTCAGACCTTGACTCCAAAGGCGACAGTGGCGGGGTCCGGGGAATTCGGATCCCGCCCCTGTGCGCCTGCGGTTAGTTGCTGTCGCCCTGGCTGTGGCCGGTTGTTTCCTTCTTCCCCAGCGGTCGGATCTTGATCTGCGCTGCCATGGCAACTCCTTCGAAGGACGGCTCTTGACCTGACCTTGCCAAGGGTCACGCCAGTGATGAGAATGTCAAGTGGTGTTTCAGTGACGGGATGTAACGGCAAGTCGGGAGCAGAACGGGCGACGGGGACGATCGGGGTGAGCGCTCGCCTGCGGGTGAAACCGGAGCACCGGCCCTACCGAACCACTGAGGGGGAACGTACGGATCGGCAGCGTGGTGCACGGCATCGGCGCGGAGATCGAGGACCCCGACGGCTGGGTCTGGGAACTGCTCCTGCTGCACGAGTGCGCGCACCTCGCGGTGGCACGTGCGGTCGGTGTGCCGGGCCGGATCCGCTTCGGGACCAGGCTGCAGTTCCTGGTCCTGCAGACCGACATCAGCGGGATCGAGTTCGCCCCCCGGCGGCAGCGGCTCACCGCATACCTCGCGGGTATGGGGTTCAACCTGGCCACGGCCGCCGTGGCGGTGCTGCTGCTGGCGGCCGGGCCGGTGGGTGATCACTCACTCACCCGGCGGCTGCTTTCCATCCTGGTGCTCTGGTCGCTGTTGCCGCTGACCTTCGAACTCATGGTGTTCCTACGTACGGACGTGTATTTCGTCCTGCAGGACCTGACCCGTTGCCGCGACCTCTACGGTGACGGTCGTGCATACGCCCGTTACCTGGCCGGAGCAGCGCTGCGGACCGTGCGGCGGGTTGGGCGTAGTGCCGCCGGGCAGGCTCTGCCGCCCCGGCCGCAGGGCGACGCCGTGGCGGTCCCCGATCCGAGCCTCGGGCTGCCCGCAGGCGAGCGGCGTGCGGTCCGGCTCTACAGCGCCGTCCTGGTGCTCGGCTGCGGCGTGTGCCTGGGCGTCATGGCGGCCTTCACGCTCCCGGTCGACATCAGCCTGTTCATGGGGCCCTTCGGCAGCTCCGGACCGGCCGTGACGGTTGGCAGGTCGCGGACGGAGCGGTGGTACTCGCCGTGCTGGGCACGGTCCACGGCCTGTGGGTGGTCACCCGGTGGCGCGCCAGGTCATCAGCTGACAAGTGGAAGTAGGCGGAAGCACATGCTGGGAATCCTCGACAATGCCGAAGGCCGACGCCTGGACTTCGCCGATTACGTTGCCGACTTCGACGAGCGGTTCTGGAGTATCGGCAGCGAGGGCTTCTGGAAACTGGAGCGCGGGCAGAGTTTCCAGGAGCCCGGTGTGGAGAGCTGGGAGCTCCTGCGCGACGGCGACTGGGTCAGGTCACTGGATCTGATCGAGCGTCAGCGCCAGGACTACACCAAGCACTTGGACCGCATCTTCGCGGCCGGGTTCAGTCATCACCGGGTCCGCGTGGTGGAACGTCCGGTGACCCCTTATCTGCAGTGGGAACTGCACGTGCTCCGGGCCAAGGACCAGTGCGGGGAGGACGTGCGGGTGGTCCCGGCCGCGGACGTCGCCGGGCTGGAGCAGCAAGGACCGCTGCCCGAACTGGTGGTGCTGGGCGCGGACGCGGTGTACGAGGTGCTCTACACCGGTGACGGCCTGCCGGACGGGGCGCGGCGGTTCACGGATCCGACGCTGGTCGCCGGGGTCCGGGCACTGATCCAGCGGCTGCACGCCTCCGGCGAACCGCTGGCCGACTACTTCGCGCGTGAGATCGCCGTCCTCGCCCCGCCCTGCCAGTAGGAGCAGTCCTTGCAGCAGTGGCCCCAGCGAGCGGGCGCTGCCGTACACGCTGCCTCGACACATCCGCGCCGACCGGCGCCCAGGTCCGGATGGTCGTCACCGGTCACCGGAGGCGGACGCGGCGGGTCAGGTCTGCCGCCGCGTCCGGCCAGTCGGGGTGGTCGAAGCGGAAGCCCGCGTCCAGCAGTCGCCCAGGGACGACGCGGCGGCTCTTGAGCAGCAGTTCGGTGTCCGAGCGCAGCGCGAACGCGCCCAGCTCGGCCATCCACCGGGTCGCGGCCAGTCCGACCGGGATGCCCCGGGCGTCCCGCAGGGTGCGCATGAACTCCCGCTGCGGCAGCGGCTCGGGCGCGGCCAGGTTCACCGGTCCGGCCAGGTCCTCCCGGTCGATCAGGAAGTCGACCGCGCGGACGAAGTCCACGTCGTGGATCCAGGAGATGTACTGCTCGCCGCCCGCGACCGGCCCGCCGAGGCCGAGCCGGGCCAGTCGGAGCAGCACGTCGAGGACACCGCCGCGGTCCGGGCTCATCACCATGGCGCTGCGCAGCGCGACCTTCCGGGTGTCCGGGGTTGTGGCCTGTTGCTGCGCCTGCTCCCAGGCCTGGGCGATCTGCACGCTGTAGGCCCAGTAGTCGGGGACGCCGGGTTCGGCGCCGCCGATGACGCCGTCGGCCTCGTCGTTGGCCGCGTCGAAGCGGTGGGCGTAGACGGTGGCGGTGCTCATCTGCAGCCAGACCTGGGGCGGTCGCGCGGCGGCGGCGATCGCCTCGCCGACGACGCGAGCGGACTCCACCCGGGAGTCCATCATCGCCCGCAGATTGTCCGGGGTGTAGCGGCAGCTCACGCTGCGTCCGGCCAGGTTGATCACGACGTCGCTGCCGTCGACCGCCTCGGCCCAGGGGCCGAGCGTCCGGCCGTCCCAGGCGATCTCGTGCGGTCGGGACGGCTGCCGGGTCAGCACCACGACGTCATGGCCTGCCGCGGTCAGCGCGCGGTGGAGGATGCTGCCGACCTGACCGGTGCCCCCGGGTATGACTGCCTTCATCGTGCTCTCCCTCGTTTCGGGGAGAGCTTAACCCAAGAAGTTGAACATGTTCAAAAGTATCGGAACGGCGGCCCGGTCAGGCGATGCGGCGCGGGACGGCGTCTGCGTGCAGCGGGTGGTCGTGGTGGATGGGTCCGTTGTGGGCGCTGAGGGGGAGGCAGGTGCCGCCGCGGCGGTGGGCGGTGATCTCGGCGGCGACGGCGACGGCGGTCTCCTCGGGGGTGCGGGCGCCGAGGTCCAGGCCGATGGGTGAGCGCAGGCGGGCGAGTTCGACCTCGGTCAGTCCGGCGTCGCGGAGTTGGTCCAGGCGTTGTTGGTGGGTGCGGCGTGAGCCCATCGCGCCGACGAAGGCCAGCGGCATCCGCAGGGCGCGTTCCAGCAGCGGGATGTCGAACTTGGCGTCGTGGGTCAGCACGCACAGCGCGGTCCGCCCGTCGATCCGCCCGGCGGCGGCCTCGGTGTCGAGGTAGCGGTGCGGCCAGTCGACCACGACCTGGTCCGCGGAGGGGAAGCGGCGCTTTGTGGCGAAGACCGGGCGGGCGTCGCAGACCGTGACGTGGTAACCCAGGAAGGACCCGATCCGGGCCACCGCCGCCGCGAAGTCGATCGCCCCGAACACGATCATCCGCGGCGCCGGCACCTGCGCCTCCACGAAGAATGTCACCATCCCGCCCTCGGCCGACGGATCACAGGGCCGCCCGTCCGCGGTCAACGCGAACTGCCCGGTACGCCCCGCGTCCAGCATCGCCCGCGCCTGCAGCACCGCCGCCGCCTCCAACACCGGACGACGCAACGTCCCGTGGTACGTGTCCGCCGTCACCGCCAGCGCACCGCCGCCCATCAGGTCGGCGGGCCCCGCGATGACGCGGACCAGGGCGACCGGGGAGCCCGAACGGATGAACGCCAGGGCGGCGTCCATCCCGTCGCAGGCCCCCGGAACCACCCGCTGGACGTAGACGTCGATGACACCGCCGCAGGTCAACCCGACCGCGAACGCGTCCTCGTCACTGAACCCGAACCGGTGCAACACCGGCACGCCACTGGCCAGCACCTCCTGGCACAGCTCGTACACCGCCCCCTCCACACACCCCCCGGACACACTGCCCACGGCCTCACCGTCCGCGTCCACGGCCAGCGCCGCCCCCGGGTCGCGCGGGGCGCTCCCGGAGACGGACACCACGCTGGCCACGGCGAAGGAGCGCCCCGCGGAGTGCCAGGCGTTGAGCTGCTCGGCGATGTCCTGCATGGGTGGCTCCTTCGTGCGTCAGAGGGGGTGGGTGGAGGAGAGGGGAAGGGGGGGGACTAGTGGATGCCCAGCCAGTCCTTGAGCGGGTGCAGGGCGAAGAACACCACGAACACGATGCTGAGCGCCCACATCAATATGCCCGGTTCGCGCCATTTGCCCGCGCCGGCCTTGATGACGACGTAGGAGATGACGCCGGCGCCGACACCCGCGGTGATGGAGTAGGTGAACGGCATCAGCGCGATGGTGAGGAACGCGGGGATGGCGACCTCGCGGTCGGCCCAGTCGATGTGCCGGGCCTGCGAGAGCATCATCGAGCCGATGACGACCAGGGCGGCGGCTGCCACCTGGCCCGGTACCATGCCCGCGAGCGGGGTGAAGAACAGCATGAAGGCGAAGACCGCGCCGGTGATCACGCTGGAGAAGCCGGTGCGCGCGCCGTCGCCGACGCCGGTCGCCGACTCGATGAAGACGGTCTGCCCGGACGCGCCGGCCACACCGCCGATCATGCCGCCCGCGCCGTCGATGAACAGCGCCTTGGACAGGCCCGGCATCCGGCCCTGCTTGTCGGCCAGGCCGGCCTCGGTGCCGATGCCGATGATGGTCGCCATGGCGTCGAAGAACCCGGCCAGGACCAGGGCGAAGACCGCGAAGCCGGCGCCCAGCGCGCCCATCCCGTTGCTGCCGAACGCGCCGAACAGGTCGACGTGGCCGAAGAGGCCGAAGTTCGGCGCGGCGACCGGGTTGCCGGGCCACTTGGGCACCGACAGGCCCCACTCGGAGGCGGGCAGGTTCAGCGCGGCCTGGACGATCAGCGAGATCACGGTGCCGAAGGCGATCCCGATCAGGATCGCGCCGCGGACCTTGCGGACCTGCAGTACGAAGATCGACAGCAGGGTGATGCTGAAGATCAGCACCGGCCAGCCGGCCAGGCTGCCGATGGAGCCGAGCTGCACCGGGGTGTCCGAGTGGTTGGCGTCCGGCACCCGGGTCACGAAGCCGGCGTTGACCAGCCCGATCAGCGCGATGAACAGGCCGATGCCGATGGTGATGGCGTGCTTCAGCGCCAGCGGGATGCCGTTCATGACCATCTCGCGGAGGCCGCTGACGACCATGATGACGATCAGAAGTCCATAGATGACGCAGAGTCCCATGGCCTGTGGCCAGGTGACATGTGGCGCCATGACCGCGGCCAGCGTGTTGGACACGCTCAGTCCGGCCGCGGCGGCGAGCGGCGCGTTGCCGACGACGCCGAGCAGGATGGTGGTCACCGCGGCGGCGAGGGCCGTGGCGGTGGTGACCTGGCCCGCGTTCAGATGGTGCCCGTTGACGTCCCCGACCGACAGGATGATCGGGTTCAGCAGCAGGATGTAGGCCATCGCCATGAAGGTGGTGAGGCCGCCGCGGATCTCGTTGCCGATGGACGAGCCACGGGCGCTGATCCTGAAGTACGCGTCCAGCGCGTTCTTCGGGGTGGGGGGTGCGGCGGGCGTCGCGTACGGCTCGGTCTCGGTGGACTCGCCGTCGCCGGTGTATCTGGATTCCGTGGGGATCTGGGTCACGGGTTCCACTCCCAAGGTTCAAAGGGGGTTGGGGTGGGGCTCGCGGCCGTCCTGAAACCCGTCAGGTAGGGAGTGCAGGGGACGGTTCGGCTCGCTGACGTGCTGGTCGCTCCGTACGGCCCCGGCGAGGGCGGTGTACGGAACGTCGTGCTGATCCGGTCGTGCATGGCACTGCTTCAATCCTTGGAGCTTCTATCTTTGGTGCGTCCCCGGGGCGGTGGGGAAGACAGGACGCCGCCCCGGGGAAGTCTGGTGACGTACCGTCAGGTCCCGGTGATGTGCTCGGGACGGACCGGGACCCGGTTCAGCGCCAGGCCGGTCGCGGCGCGGATGGCCGAGACGATGGCCGGGGTGGAGGAGAGGGTCGGCGCCTCGCCGACGCCGCGCAGCCCGTACGGGGCGTTGGGGTCGGCCAGTTCCAGGATCTCCACCGGCTGCGGCGGGGTGTCCAGGATGGTGGGGATCAGGTAGTCGGTGAAGGAGGGGTTCCTGACCTTGCCGTCCCGGGTGATGATCTCCTCCATCACCGCGAGCCCGAGCCCCTGCGTCGATCCGCCCTGGATCTGGCCGATCACCGACAGCGGGTTCAGCGCCTTGCCGACGTCCTGGCAGGCGGCCAGCTCGACCACCTTGACCAGGCCCAGCTCCACGTCCACGTCGACCACTGCGCGGTGCGCGCAGAAGGTGTACTGGACGTGGCCGAAGCCCTGCCCGGTCTCCTTGTCGAAGGGGACGGTGGGACGGTGGTGGTGCTCCCGGGTCAGGTCGATGGCGCTGTCGCCGAGCAGGTCGACCATGGAGATCAGCACCCCGGCCGAGGCCGAGACCACCTTGCCGCCGATCAGCGAGAGGTCGTTGTAGGTCCAGCCGTAGCGCGAGCGCCCCAGGTTGAACAGCTCGTTGCGGACCGCCTCGGCGGCCAGCTTCACCGCGCCGCCGGTCATGTAGGTCTGCCGGGAGGCGGAGGTGGAGCCGGCCGAGCCGACCTCGGTGTTCGCCGGGTGGATGGTGACCCGCTCGACGCCCAGCTCGGTCCGGGCGATCTGCCCGTGCACGGTGACGCCGCCCTGGCCGACCTCGGCCATCGCGGTGTGCACCATGGCGACCGGCTCGCCGCCGATGACCTCGAGCCGGACCCGGGCGGTGGAGTAGTCGTCGAAGCCCTCGGAGAAGCCCACGTTCTTCAGGCCGACCGCGTAGCCGACGCCGCGGACGATGCCCTCGCCGTGCGAGGTGTTCGACAGCGCGCCGGGCAGGTCTCGGATGTCCAAACCGGGGGGGCGGCGCGTAGCGCCTCGGTCAAGGGTGGCGGCGGGCGACGGGTGGGTCGTGTCGAGGACCGGCGGCAGCGGGAGGTCCTTGACCTTCTGCAGCAGCTCGGCCACCGGCGCCGGGGCGTCGATCACCTGGCCGGTCGGCAGGGACGAGCCCTGCGAGACCGCGTTCAGCTGGCGCAGCTCCACCGGGTCCATGCCCAGCTTCGCGGCCAGCTTGTCCAACTGGGTCTCGTAGGCGAAGCAGGCCTGCACCGCGCCGAAGCCGCGCATCGCGCCGCAGGACGGGTTGTTGCTGTAGAGCGCGACGGCGAGGACGTTGACGTTGGGGATCTCGTACGGGCCGACGCTCAGCGAGGAGGCGTTGCCGACCACGGCGGGGGAGGCCGAGGCGTACGCGCCGCCGTCCAGGACGATCCGGGCGTCCATGTAGACCAGCTTGCCGTCCCGGGTCGCGCCGTGCTCGTAGCGCATCTTCGCCGGGTGGCGGTGGACGTGCCCGAAGAAGGACTCCTCGCGGGAGTACACGATCTTGACGGGCTTTCCGGTGCGCTGCGCCAGCAGGCAGGCGTGGATCTGCATCGACAGGTCCTCGCGACCGCCGAACGCGCCGCCGACCCCGGCCAGGGTGAGCCGCAGCTTGTTCTCGGGCAGTCCGAGCACCGGGGCGACCTGCTGCCGGTCCACGTGCAGCCACTGGGTGGCGACGTAGAGGTCGATGCCGCCGTCCTCGGCCGGGACGGCGAGGCCGGACTCCGGGCCGAGGAAGGCCTGGTCCTGCATGCCGACCTCGTACTCGCCGACCACGACCACGTCGGCCAGGGCCCGGACGTCGTCGTTCACGCCGAGTCCGGAGACCACCTTCTGCTGGTGCACGATGTTGCCGGAGGCGTGGCCCTTGTACTCCTCGGGGGAGTGGACGTAGCCGTGGGTCTCCGGGTCGAGGCACTGCTCCTCGGTGGTGATCGGCGGGAGTACCTCGTACTCGACCTTGATCTTGGCGAGGGCCCTGCGGGCGGTCTCCGGGTGGTCCGCGGCGACGACGGCCACGGCCTCGCCGTGGTAGCGGACCTTGTCGATGGCCAGGGCCGGCTGGTCCTGGATCTCCAGGCCGTAGAACTTGCTGCCGGGGATGTCCTCGTGGGTGAGCACCGCGTAGACGCCGGGCTGGGTGAGCGCCTCGGAGATGTCGACCGAGAGGATCCGCGCGTGGGCGTGCGGCGAGCGCAGCGCCATGCCCCAGAGCATGTCCTCGTGCCACAGGTCGGAGGAGTAGGCGAACTCGCCCTTGACCTTCAGCGTGCCGTCCGGGCGCAGCGGCGAGCCGCCGATGCCGTCCGGGTGCGCGGTGGTGATGTCCTGCAGGTTCTTCTCACCGCGCATGGTCTTGGTCGTCACTGGGACACCTCCGTGGCGTGACAGGTGCGGGCGGAGGCGAGCCGGACCGCGTCCATGATCTTCTCGTACCCGGTGCAGCGGCAGAGGTTGCCGGACAGGGCCTCGCGGATGTCGTTGTCGCTGGGCTGCGGCTCGCGCTCCAGCAGGTCGTGGGTCTGCACCAGCAGCCCCGGGGTGCAGAAGCCGCACTGGACGGCCCCGGCGTCGATGAACGCCTGCTGCACCGGGTCGAGCCCGGTCTCCGGGTCGGCCAGGCCCTCGACCGTGCGGACCTCGCGGTCCTGCACCTGTCCGGCCGCGACCAGGCAGCTGCAGACCGGGGCGCCGTCCAGGTAGACCGTGCAGGAGCCGCACTCGCCCTGCTCGCAGGCGTTCTTGGAGCCGGGCAGGCCCAGGCGCTCGCGCAGCATGTAGAGGAGGCTCTCGCCCTCCCAGACGTCGTCCGCCTCGACCGGGCGGCCGTTGGCGTTGAAGGTCACCCTCATGCTGCGCTCCTCAGGGACTGCGTGTACTCGTTCCAGGTCCAGGTCAGGGTCCTGCGGGCCATCACCGCGAGCGCGTGCCGGCGGTAGGCCGCGCTGCCGCGCACGTCGTCGATGGGGGATGCGGCGGCGGAGACCAGCTCGCCGAAGCGCTGGGTGGCGGCCGGGCCGATCAGGCCGCCGCTCTGCCACAGGCCGCGGTCGGCCAGCTCGTCCGCGAGGAACTGCTCGGCCTCGACGGCGCGGCGCGGGGTGGGCGCGGCCGAGCCGATGCCGGTGCCGACCGTGCCGTTCTTGGGGTGCAGCGCGAAGCCGAAGGCGCAGACCGCGATGACCATCGCGTTGCGGGTGCCGATCTTCGAGAACTGCTGCGGGCCCGAGGCGACCGGGATCCGGATCGCGCGGATCAGCTCGTCCGGCTCCAGGCTGTTGCGCTTCACGCCCAGGTAGAAGTCGTCGATGGCGATCAGCCGGGTGCCGCGGACCGAGGCGGCCTCCACGAACACGTCGCGGCCGGCCGCGAGCAGGGCCGGGTGGGCGTCACCGGCCGGCGAGGCGCCGCCGAGGTTGCCGCCGACGCTGCCGCGGTTGCGGATCTGCGGCGACCCGACCGTGTTGCCCGCGATGGACAGGCCCTGCAGCGGCCCCGAGAGCTCCTTGGTGATCCGTGCGTACGGGACCGCGGCGCCGAGGCGGATGACCTCGCCGTCCTGGCCCTCGTAGCTGCCGGCCTCCCAGGTGGTGAGCTCGGTGACGCGGTTCAGGTCGAGAATGGCGGAGGGGCGGTGGCGGTCGAAGTTGAGTTCGACCATCACGTCGGTACCGCCGGAGATCGGCAGTGCGGACGGGTTCTCGGCCTTTGCCGCGAGTGCCTCGTCCCAGGTGGCGGGCCGCAGGAACTCCATGCGGTGACTCCTTTGTCAGTCGTGCGGTGTGACGTGCGACCGGTCGTGCACCGGGTTCGATCGGTTGTGAGCAGTAGACCGTCGTCGGGGTGTGTGTCGTCAGTCACTGATGGCATGAGGACCCGGAGCGGAGCGGCCACGAGGCCTGTGTGTTTCTCCAAGTGGCGGCTCTGCGTTCACCGGGCGGCCATCCGGCCGACCCGCCCCGGAATTAGGGGGATGCCGCGCCACCACCCGGCGTAGTGTCTGGCGGATGACGACGAGCAACCCCTTTCTCACCGCCAGCACGCTGCCCTACGACCTGCCTCCTTTCACCGACATCCGCGAGGAGCACTACCTCCCCGCCTTCGAGGCCGGTATGAGTGAACAGCTGGCCGAAGTCGCCGCCATCGCGGGCAGCCCCGAACCGCCGACCTTCGAGAACACCATCGAGGCACTGGAGCGCTCGGGCGCGGTTCTGCGGCGGGTGTCGCTGGTCTTCTTCAACCAGTCGGCCGCCGACACCACCCCCGGCGTCCAGGAGATCGAGGCCGCGGTCACCCCCCGGCTGGCCGCCCACAGCGACGCGGTCCACCTGGACCCCGCCCTGTTCGCCCGGGTGGACGCGCTGCACGCGCAGCGCGCGGAACTGCGCCTGGATGCGGAGTCCGAGCGCCTGCTGGACCGCTACCACGCCCGCTTCGTCCGCTCCGGGGCCCGGCTCGGCGCGGCCGAGCAGGACCGGCTGCGCGAGCTGAACGCCGAGCTGGCGACCGCCTCCACCGCCTTCGAGCAGAACGTCTTCGCCGACACCAGGGCAGCCGCGCTGATCCTGGACGACGCCGCCGAGCTGGCCGGGCTGTCCGCGGACGCGGTCGCCGCCGCCGCCGAGAACGGCAGGGCGCTGGGCCACGACGGCAAGCACGTGATCAGCCTGAAGAACTTCTCCAACCAGTCCGAGCTGGCCTCCTTGGACGATCCGACGGTCCGCCGACGGCTGCTGGCCGCCTCGCTCGCCCGCGGCGGGGCCAACGGGGAGATCGCCGCCCGGATGGCGGTGCTGCGGGCCGAGCGGGCCGCGCTGCTGGGCTTCGCCAGCCATGCCGCCTACGAGGTCGCCGACCAGACCGCGGGCAGCACCGCCGCGGTCGAGGAGATGCTCGGACGCCTGGTCGGACCGGCCGTTGCCAACGCCCGCCGGGAGGCCGAGGCGCTGGCCGCCGAGGCCGGGGTGGACCGGATCGAGGCCGCCGACTGGCAGTTCTGGTCCGAGAAGGTGCGCCGGGCCCGCTTCGACTTCGACGGCTCGGTCATGCGCCCCTACCTGGAGCTGGAGTCGGTGCTGCGGGACGGCGCGTTCTTCGCCGCGGGCCAGGTCTACGGGGTCGGCTTCACCGAGCGCCCGGACCTGGTCGCCTACCACCCCGACGCCCGGGTGTTCGAGGTCACCGACGCCGACGGCGCCGCGATCGGGCTGTTCGTCGGCGACTACCACGCCCGCGAGTCCAAGCGCGGCGGCGCCTGGATGAACGAACTGGTGTCGCAGTCGCACCTGCTCGGCCAGCTCCCGGTGGTCGTCAACAACCTCAACATCGCCAAGCCCCCGGCCGGCGACCCGGTGCTGCTGACCTGGGACGAGACCACCACCCTGTTCCACGAGTTCGGCCACGCGCTGCACGGGCTGTTCTCCGACGTCCGCTACCCGATGCTGGCTGGGACCGAGGTGCCGCGGGACTTCGTCGAGTACCCCTCGCAGGTCAACGAGATGTGGGCGGACTGGCCGCTGGTCCTCGGCAACTACGCGCGGCACCACGTCACCGGGGAGCCGATGCCGGCCGAGCTGGTCGCCCGGATGAAGGCCGCCGAGACCTTCGGCGAGGGCTTCCGCACGGTCGAGTACCTGGCCGCGACGCTGCTCGACTGGGCCTGGCACACCCTCCCGGCCGGGGCCGAGCCCGGCGACGCCGAGGCGTTCGAGGCGGCGGCGCTGGAGCGGTACGGGGTCGCCCTGGACGAGATCCCGCCGCGGTACCGGACCGGGTACTTCGGGCACGTCTTCGCGGGCGGCTACGCGGCCGGGTACTACGGCTACATCTGGTCCGAGGTGCTGGACGCGGACACGGTGGAGTGGTTCAAGGAGAACGGCCGGACGATCCGGGAGAGCGGCGAGATCTTCCGCAGGGAGCTGCTGGCCAAGGGCGGCAGCACGGACGCGATGGCGGCGTTCGCGGCGTTCCGCGGGCGGGCGCCGGAGATCTCGCCGCTGCTGGCGCGCCGGGGGCTGGCGGCGCAGGCGTAGCCGGCCGGGCGGCCCCGGGCGGGGGTGCTCCGCGCCGACTCCCCGCCGCCGCGGCCCGTTCGGGTTGCGGCGCGCGGGGATTGTTCGGGTAACGTGCGGCAACACCCCTGCCACACTCGGTCGTCCCGGAGGTACCGCACGTGCGGATCGGAGCACTGCTAGCGCCAGCCGCACCCCGGCTGCGCCTGCTCGCGGGCCGGGGGGAGCTGGACCGGGTGGTCTCCGGGGTGGTGACCACCGACCTGCACGACCCCGGCCGCTACCTCCAGGGCGGCGAACTGGTGCTCACCGGGATGCTCTGGCGCACCGGCGAGGCCGACTCCGAGCGCTTCGTCCGCGGCCTCGCCGCGGCCGGGGCGGTCGGCCTGGCGGCGGGCGAGGCCGAGGTCGGGCCGGTCCCCGAGGACCTGGTCGAGGCCTGCGAGCGGCACCGGATGCCGCTCTTCGCGGTGCCCGAGGACGTGGCGTTCGCGCAGCTCACCGAGTACGTGGTGCGGCAGGTCTCGGCCGACCGGGCGGCCGACCTGTCGGCGCTGGTGGACCGGCACCGGGCGCTGGTCTCGGCCAGCGGCGGGGCCGGTCTGGACGCCGTCCTGGAACTGCTCGGCGGCGACCTGGACCTCGACTGCTGGGTGCTCACCCCCAGCGGCCGGGTGGTCGCCGGACCACCCGACCGGCTCAATCCGGGCGAACGGGAGGAACTGGTCCGGGCGCACCTGGACGGCCAGCGCCGCCGTTCCGGCCCCTCGGTCCGGGCCCGGGTGGGCGCGCGCGAGTTCTCGGTGCTGCCGGTCGCGGGCGAGGGCACCGGCCTGCTGGCGCAGTGGCTGCTGGCGGTCGAGGGCGACGTCACCGAGTGGACCCCGAAGCGGCAGCAGCTGGCCGAGAACCTGGCCCGGCTGGCCGCCGCCGAGCGCGAGCGCCGGGACGAGAGCCGCAGGCTGCGCAGCAGGCTCGCCGACGAGGTGATCACCCTGCTGCAGCGGGACGCCCCGCCGGAGGAGCTGCGCCGGGCGCTGGAGGCCTCGCTGGCGATGACCCGGCCCGAGGGCACCGGCAGCCCCGAGTCCTGGGTGGTGGTCTCGGCCGAGGGTGTCGGGCTGCCGGACGGGGCCGTCCGCGAGGCCCTGGTCGAGGCGCTGACCGGCGCCGACGACCGCTCGCTGATCGGCGGCGGCGGCAGCGGCGCGGTGCTGCTGGTGCCGGAGGCCGCCGACGGCACGGCGATGGCCGACCGGCTGCGGGCGCTGCTCGGCCCGCTGGGGGCCGGGCTCGGCGCGGAGGGACGGCTGACCCTGGGCGCCAGCGCGCCCGCCGCCTCGGCCGGGGGCCTGCGCGGGGCGCTGGAGGAGGCCAGGCACGCCCGCAGGATCGCCGCGTCGCGGGTCGGCCGGATCTGCGTCAGCGGCCCGGAGGAGCTGGCCTCGCACGTGCTGCTGCTGGCCGCGGTGCCGGACGAGGTGCGGCGGGCGTTCCGCAGCCGGCTGCTGGACAAGGTGGTCGAGTACGACCTCGAACACCAGGCCGACCTGGTCCGCACGCTGGAGGCGTTCCTGCGCTACGACGGCTCCTGGACCCGCTGCGCCGCCGCGCTGCACGTGCACGTCAACACGCTGCGCTACCGGATCGGCCGGATCGAGGAGCTGACCGGGCGGGACCTGGGCCGGCTGGAGGACCGGGTGGACTTCTACCTGGCTCTGGAGCTCTCCTGACGGGCGCTCACCCGCCCGGCCGCGGCTGACCGGCGGCTGACCGCCCGTCAGCGCAGACTGGGCCCATGCGCCGTCCTCCGTTCCTGCTCACCGCCGTACTGGCGGCAGTACTCGGGCTGGCCGGGACGGCCGGCCTGGCCGGGTGCAGCAGCACCGGCGGGCTGCGGGCCGAGCAGGCCGCCCGCTCCGCCGCGTCCGGCGGGGGCGGCTCCGGGGTGAGCACTCCGCGCTGGACCTTCGCCATGGTCACCCACGCCGGCAGCGGCGACTCGTTCTGGGACACCGTGCGCAAGGGCGCCCAGCAGGCGGCGGCCAAGGACAACGTGAACTTCGTCTACTCCAACGACGCCAACACCGCGAACCAGGTCCAGCTGGTGCAGGCGGCGATCGACCAGAAGGTGGACGGGCTGCTGGTCACCCTGGCCAAGGGCGACGCGATGAAGGCGGTGCTGGCCAAGGCCGAGGCGGCCGGGATCCCGGTGATCACGGTCAACTCCGGCGAGGAGTTCTCGGCGAAGTTCGGCGCGCTGGCCCACGTCGGTCAGGACGAGGCCACCGCCGGACGCGCCGCCGGGGCCGAGCTGAAGCAGCGCGGGCGCAAGAGCGTGCTGTGCGTGATCCACGAGCAGGGCAACGTCGGGCAGGAGCAGCGCTGCAACGGCGCCAAGGCGGCCTTCGGCGGCGCCTGGCAGGTGCTCTACGTCAACGGCACCGACCTGCCGGACGCCAGGGCGGCGATCGCCGCCAAGCTGCAGGCGGACCGCTCGGTGGACACCGTGCTGACGCTCAGCGCCCCGCTGGCCAACGCCGCGCTGCAGAGCGTCGCCGACGCCGGGCGGGCCGCGGGGAGCACCGAGGAGGACACTTTCGACCTCAGCAGCCAGGTGGTGGCCGGGCTGGAGTCCGGCAGCATCGGCTTCGCCGTGGACCAGCAGCCCTACCTGCAGGGCTACGAGGGCGTCGACCTGCTGTGGCTGTACAAGTACAACCTGAACGTGCTCGGCGGCGGCAGCCCGGTCGCCACCGGGCCGCAGATCCTCACCAGGAAGGACGCCCCGGCCCTGGCCGGCTACGTCGGCCGGGGCACCCGTTGACCGGGCCGGAGGTGCTGGCGGGCGGCGACGAGCGGCTCGCGCCGCGCTCGGCGGCCCGGCGGCTGACGGGGCGTCCGGAGCTGGGCGCGCTGGTGGCCGCGGTGGCGGTGTTCGCCTTCTTCAGCGCGGTCACCTCGACCTTCCTCACCGCGGGCGCGCTGGGCACGGTGCTCTACTCGGCGTCCACCATCGGGATCATGGCGGTGCCGGTGGCGCTGCTGATGATCGGCGGCGAGTTCGACCTGTCGGCCGGGGTGCTGGTCACCACCGCCGCGCTGACCTCGTCCATGGTGTCGTACCAGCTCACCGCGGTGACCTGGGTCGGGGTGGCGGTGTCGCTGCTGGTCACGCTGGCGATCGGGCTGTTCAACGGCTGGGTGCTGGCGCGGACCCGGCTGCCCAGCTTCATCGTCACCCTGGGCACCTTCCTGATGCTGACCGGCGCCAACCTGGGCGTCACCCAGCTGGTGGACGGGACGGTGGCGACCAAGTCGATCGCCGACATGCAGGGCTACCGCTCCTGCGCCTGGCTGTTCGCCGGGTCGTTCACGGTCGGCGGGATGACCTTCCGGGCGACCGTGTGGTGGTGGCTCGGGCTGGTGCTGGCGGCCAGCTGGATCCTGCTGCGGACCCGCTTCGGCAACTGGATCTTCGCGGTCGGCGGCGACGCGGGCGCGGCGCGGGCGGTCGGCGTCCCGGTGGCCCGGACGAAGATCGCGCTGTATCTGGGGGTGGCCTTCTGCGGCTGGGTGCTGGGCCAGCACCTGCTGTTCTCCTTCGACACGGTGCAGTCCGGCGAGGGCGTCGGCAATGAGCTGATCTACATCGTGGCGGCGGTCATCGGCGGCTGCCTGATCACCGGCGGCTACGGTTCGGCGGTCGGCTCCGCGCTGGGGGCGGCGATCTTCGGGATGACCGGCAAGGGCATCGTCTACGCGCAGTGGGACCCGGATTGGTTCAAGTTCTTCCTCGGCGCGATGCTGCTGCTGGCCACCCTGCTGAACGCCTGGGTCCGACGCCGGGCGGAGCACGCGTGAACGCGCCCCCGGCCGATGCCGCGCCCCTGGCTGATGCCGCGCCCCTGGTCGAGCTGGTCGACGTCGGCAAGAACTACGGCAGCGTGCTGGCGCTCCGCGACGTCTCGCTGCTGGTCGAGGCCGGTGCGATCAGCTGCGTGCTGGGCGACAACGGCGCGGGCAAGTCCACCCTGATCAAGATCATCGCCGGGCTGCACGCCCATGACGCCGGCAGCTACCGGATCGCCGGGGAGGAGGTCCGGCTCTCCTCGCCGCGCGAGGCGCTGGACCGCGGCATCGCCACCGTCTACCAGGACCTCGCCGTGGTCCCGCTGATGCCGGTCTGGCGGAACTTCTTCCTCGGCTCCGAGCTGGGCAGGTTCCGGATGGACGTCCCGACGATGCGCGCCACCACCAGGGACGCGCTGCTGCGGATGGGCATCGACCTGCGCGACGTGGACCAGCCGATCGGCACCCTCTCCGGCGGCGAGCGGCAGTGCGTGGCCATCGCGCGGGCGATCCACTTCGGCGCGAAGGTGCTGGTCCTGGACGAGCCCACGGCCGCGCTCGGGGTCAAGCAGTCCGGGGTGGTGCTCAAGTACGTCGCCGCCGCCAGGGACGCCGGTCTCGGCGTGGTGCTGATCACCCACAACCCGCACCACGCGTATCTGGTGGGAGACCGCTTCCTGCTGCTGAAACGCGGGAGGATGGCAGGCAGCCACACCAGGGCGGAGATCACCCTGGAGCAGCTGACGGCCGAGATGGCCGGCGGCTCCGAGCTGGCCGAGCTCAGCCATGAGCTGCGGCGGGCCGGGGTCGCGCCCCCCGAGTCGGAGAGTGGAGCGGACGGAACGTGAGCGGCACGCCGTACACACGCGGGACCAGCAGGCGGACACCGCGCACCTTCGTCCGCAGGGGCGGGGCCCCGCGCCCCTCGCTGCTGCGGCTGCCGACCGTCGGCATCGACATCGGCGGCACCAAGATCGCCGCCGGGGTGGTGGACGGCGAGGGCCGGATCCTGGAGCAGCTGCGGACCGAGACCCCGCACCGGAGCAAGAGCCCCCAGGTGGTCGAGGACACCATCACCGAGCTGGTGCTGCAGCTGGCGGACCGTCACGACGTGCACGCGGTGGGCATCGGCGCGGCCGGGTTCGTCGACGCCGACCGGGCCCGGGTGCTGTTCGCACCACACCTGTCCTGGCGCAACGAGCCGCTGCGGGACGCGCTCAGCAGCCGGCTGAAGCTCCCGGTGGTGGTGGAGAACGACGCCAACGCCGCGGCCTGGGCCGAGTGGCGGTTCGGCGCGGGTGCGGGCGAGGACCACCTGGTGATGGTGAACCTGGGCACCGGCATCGGCGGCGCGATCGTCCGCGACGGCTGGCTGGAACGCGGCCGGTACGGGATGGCCGCGGAGTTCGGCCATATGACCGTGGTCCCCGGCGGGCACCGCTGCCCGTGCGGCAACCGCGGCTGCTGGGAGCAGTACTCCTCAGGGAACGCGCTGGTCAGGGAGGCAAGGGAGCTGGCCGCGGCGGAGTCGCCGGTGGCCGAACCGCTGCTGGAACGGGTCGGCGGGGACGTCCTGGCGATCACCGGGCCGCTGGTCACCGAGGCCGCGCAGCAGGGCGACGCGGTGGCGGTCGAGCTGCTCCAGGAGATCGGCCACTGGCTCGGCCTCGGCATCGCCAACCTGGCGGCGGCGCTGGACCCGGGCCGCTTCGTGATCGGCGGCGGGGTCTCGGCGGCGGGCGAGCTGCTGGTCGGCCCGGCCCGGGAGGCCTACCGGCGCAACCTCTCCGGCCGCGGCTTCCGGCCGGAGGCCGACATCGTCCTGGCGAAGCTGGGCAACGAGGCGGGCCTGGTCGGCGCGGCCGACCTGGCCCGCCAGGTGGCCCGCCGCTTCCGCACCGTGAAACGCAGCCGGGTGGAGCGGCAGACCCGGGGCTGACCGCGGGGCGGCAGCACCCGCCTGTGCCCGTCCCCGGGTTGAGGGGGAGGATGGGGGAGAGTGGATTGTCGCCCGCTGAGGAGCTACGGAGGAGCCATGCGTCTCACCAAGATGGGCCATGCCTGTGTCCGGCTGGAGAAGGACGGGCAGACGCTGGTCCTCGACCCCGGCGTGTTCACCGAGGCCGAGGCCCTGGACGGGGCGGACGCCGTGCTGGTCACCCACGAGCACTTCGACCACTTCGAGGAGTCGCGGCTGCGGGCCGCGGCCGAGGCCAACCCGGCGCTGCGGATCTGGACCAACGGCGCGGTCGCCGAGCAACTGTCCGGCCTCGGCAAGGGCCGGGTGCACGTGGTCGGCCACGGCGACACCTTCACCGCCGCCGGGTTCGACGTCGAGGTGCACGGCGAGTGGCACGCGGTGATCCACCCGGACCTGCCGCAGATCGAGAACGTCGGCTTCGCCCTGGACGACGGCGCGCTGTTCCACCCGGGCGACGCGCTGACCGTCCCCGACCGGCCGATCCGCACCCTGCTGCTCCCGGTGCACGCGCCCTGGTCGAAGACCGCCGAGGTGACCGAGTACGCGGTGGCGGTGGGCGCGGCCAGGACCTACGCGGTGCACGACGCGATGCTCAGCCCGATCGGCCTGGCCGGGGTCGAGCGCTTCGCCGGAATGCTGGCCCCGAAGGCCGGCTACCAGCGGCTGGCCCCGGGCGAGGCCGCCGACCTGGGCTGACACCGGGCCCCGGCCGCGAAGCCCCGGCCGGAGCCGCTATGCGGTGAGCAGCGGCCGGAGGAAGCCGGACTCCAGTCGGACCACCAGCGGCGGCCCGAACCGCTTCGCCGCCAGCATCAGCGGGACCGCGACCACCGCGCCGACCACGAAGCCCACCAGGACGTCGTGCGGGTAGTGCGCGCCCACCCAGATCCGCGAGAAGCCCATCACCAGCGCGGCCAGCACCGCGATCGCGCCGAGCCTGCGGTCCAGCATCAGGATCGCCGCCGCTGCCGCCGCCGCGATCGCGGAGTGGTTGCTCGGGAAGGCCCAGTCGCCGATCCCGGGACAGGGCTGGATCGTGGCCGGTGAGGTGATCACCTGGCAGGGCCGGGGCTCGTCGAAGATGCTCTTGACGATGTCGTTGGCGACATAGGCCAGCACCACGGCCACCGGAACCGCAAGCGCCAGCGCCATCGAACCGGCGCTGCGTGCCTTCCGGGCCTGCCACCAGCACCAGAGCATCATCAGCGCGAACAGTCCGAGGCCGTAGCTGGCGTAGAACGAGACCAGGTCGTCGAACCAGTGCGGAGCGTTCTGCGCCTGGACGATGAACCAGTGGTAGAGGCCGCCGTCGATGGACGCGCCGTTGAGGGAGAGCAGGGTCACGAGCGGGCCGCCTTGCGGCTGCGCATCAGCTCCAGGGCGATCGGGATCAGCGAGAGGACCACGATCAGGGCGATGATGGGCAGCAGGTAGGTGTCGATGTTGGGGATGCTGCTTCCCAGGCCGTAGCCGGCCAGGGTGACGCCGACGGTCCAGAGCAGGCCGCCGACGATCTGCCACAGCGTGAAGGTGCGGACCGGGACGTCGAGCGCCCCGGCCATCGGGTTGAGCACGGTGCGGACCACCGGGATGAACCGGGCCAGCACGATGGCCTTGGCGTGCCCGTACTTGGCGAGGATCTCCTCGGCCCTGGCGGCGCCCTGCTGGAGGTGCCGGTTCTTGTTGCGGGCCAGCAGCGCCTTGCCGCCCTTGTCGCCGATGATGTAGCCGACCTGGGCTCCGGCGATCGCGCCGACGACCGCGCAGACCAGCACCTCGGCGAGGTTGAGGTGGACCCCGTTCTTGCTGGTGGTGCAGAGCAGCCCGGCGGTGAACAGCAGCGAGTCGCCGGGCAGGAAGAAGCCGACCAGCAGACCGGTCTCGGCGAACAGCACGGCCGCGATGCCCAGCGCGCCGAACGCGGCGAGCAGGGAGTTTGCGTCCAGCGGATTCAGCGCCAGACTGGTCAGCGCTGTGGGATCCGGGATCATGGAGGTCACGCTCCTGCGGGTGGCATCGTGGGACACTGTCTACAAAGTTGTAGTCGACCTGTGCCACTGTAGTGGATGCCAGGAGTCGTTCTGTCGGAAGCGGAGTCCCTTGTCTCTGATCGGAAGCCCGTGATCGGGCCGCAGCGCCGTCACCCCGGTGAGCTGGAAACAGACGTCCTCACCGTGCTCTGGGCGGCCGGGGCCCCGCTCGCGCCCGCCGAGATCCAGCGGGCCCTCGGCGGCGACCTCGCCCGCACCACGGTCAACACCATTCTCACCCGACTCTTTGAGAAGGGGGTGCTGGTGCGCACGCGTGTCGGGCGCGCCTTCGCCTACGCGCCTGCGCACGAGGCGCAGGACGCGCCGGGGCTCGCGGCCCGGCGGATGCGGTCCGAGCTGGAGAAGGAGGCGGACCGGCAGACCGTGCTGGCCCGCTTCGTCTCCGGCCTCAGCGACGAGGACGAGCGGCTGCTGCGCGGCCTGCTGAGCCCGCCCCCGGCGGAGGAGCAGCGGTGAGGTTCGCGGTGTGGGCCCCGCTGCTGTTGCCGCTGCTGGTCGCGCCGCTGCTGGCGCTGCCGCAGGTCCGCTCGCTGCCGGACCGGCTGCCGCCGCGGCTCGCCGCCTGGCTGCTGACCGGGACCGCGGTCGGCCTGGCCGGGGCCGGGACGGTCGCGCTCGGCCTGCTGGCGCTGACCGCGCTGCTGCACCTGCCCTTCGTCGCCGCGCTGGGGCATCTGGACCTGCCCTTCGCCCGGCACCTCGCCCCGGCCGCGGTGGTGCCGGCCGGCGCGGTGGCGGGCGTGCTGCTGCTGGCCCTGGTCGGACGGGCGGCCCGGGTGCTGCGGCGGCACCGCAGCGAGCGGACCGAGGCCTGGCGGCTGATCGCCGCCCAGCCGGGGTCCGCCGTCGCCGATCCCGCCGTCGCCGACCCCGACCCGGTCGGCGCTGACGGCCTGGCGCTGCTGCCGGGTGAGCTGCCCGACGCCTACGCGCTGCCCGGCGGCCTGCGCCGATCCGGGCGGATCGTGGTCACCCGGGGAATGCTGCGGGTGCTGGAGCCGGCCGAGCTGACCGTGCTGCTGGCGCACGAGCGGGCCCATCTGACCGGCCGTCACCACCTCTTCCTGCTGCTCGCCGACCTCTCCGCGGCGCTGCACCCGCTGCTGCTCCCGCTCCGGGACGGCGCGGCCTACGCGGTGGAACGCTGGGCCGACGAGTCGGCCGCCGCCTCGGTCGCGGACCGCAGGCTGGTCGCACGGGCGATCGGCCGCGCGGCGCTGGCCGGCGGCGGGCACGCGCCGCTGCGGATGGCCGCCGGCCCGGTCCCGCGCCGGGTGGCCGCGTTGCTCGGGGCGGGCCAGGACCGGAGGACCTCCCGCCGCGGCGCGGTGCTGGTGGCGGCGGTGCTGGTGGCGGCGCTGGGGCTGTCGCTGGGCACGGCGCTGGACGCGGCGACGGATCTGCACGCCCAGGTCGAGGTTGCGCAGCAGGGCCGCTGACGTCGAGGTTGCGCGGCAGGGCCGCTGACAGCGGCGAGGATGGGCGCATGGCCTTTGAGACGCTGACCTTCGAGCTGACCACCGGCGCCACGGAAACGGCGCTCGACCTCACCGACCGCTGCGACGCCTTCCTGCGCGAGGTCGCGCCGGGGCGCGACGGGCTGCTCAACGTGTTCGTCCCGCACGCCACGGCGGGCGTCGCCGTGATCGAGACCGGCGCCGGGAGCGACGACGACCTGCTGGCCGCGCTGCGGGAACTGCTCCCGGCCGACGACCGCTGGCGGCACCGGCACGGCAGCCCGGGGCACGGGCGTGACCACGTGCTGCCGGGCCTGGTCGCCCCGCACGCCACCCTGCCGGTGATCGGCGGGCGGCTCGCGCTGGGCACCTGGCAGTCGGTCGTGCTGATCGACACCAACCGGGACAATCCCCGACGCACCGTCAGGCTCTCGTTCCTGGGCTGATTCCGAGGGTGACCTCCGCGGTGCGGGCTCGTTGAAAAATTCATGGCATGGACACTGTCGGTGCGGGTTACCGGCCGGTATAAATCTCGTGGCGCACATCACACCGTGTGCCACCCACAGAGCCGTGGAGGCCTCATGCGCCGACCCAGCGCACGCCCGCTCCGCAGGACCACCCGTACCCTCGCCACCCTCCTCGCCGCCGTCGGCCTCACCGTGGCCGCCGTCGCCGCGGCCTCGCCGGTGGGAGCGGCCGAGCCCGGCTACGCCGCCCTGGGGGACTCGTACTCCTCCGGGGTCGGCGCCGGGAGCTACATCAGCTCCAGCGGTGACTGCGACCGCAGCACCAAGTCCTACCCGTACCTGTGGCAGGCGGCGCACCAGCCGTCGTCGTTCACCTTCGTCGCCTGCTCCGGCGCCACCACCGCGGACGTGCTGAGCGGTCAGCTGTCCGGGCTGAACAGCTCGACCGGTCTGGTCAGCATCAGCATCGGCGGCAACGACGCCGGGTTCGCCAGCAGCATGGAGACCTGCGTGCTGGACGGCACCAGCTCCTGCCTGTCCGCGGTGAGCACCGCCGAGGCCTTCATCAACGGCCCGCTGGCGGCCAAGCTGGACGCCACCTACGCGGCGATCCGGGCGCACGCCCCGAACGCGCACGTGGTGGTGCTCGACTACCCGCACCTCTACCAGGTGCCGGGGAGCTGCCTGTTCGGCATCAGCGACACCTCGCGCACCGCGATCAACGGCGCGGCCGACCAGTTGGACACCGTGATCGCCAAGCGCGCGGCCAACGCCGGCTTCAGCTTCGTCGACGTGCGCGGGGCGTTCACCGGGCACGAGATCTGCTCCAGCGACTCGTGGCTGCACAGCACCACGCTGCCGATCGACGAGTCCTACCACCCCACCGCCGCGGGCCAGTCCGGCGGCTTCCTCCCCGGCTTCACCGCCGCCGCGGGCTGACCCTCCCGGGTCCGCGCCGAGCGGGCAGGGGCGTCCGGCCGGTCACATCGGCGGGCCGGACGCCTCCGCGTAGAGGGCTTCGATGTCGTCGGCGTAGGTTTCGGCGACCGCTCGGCGGCGGAGTTTGAGCGAGGGCGTGAGCAGCCCGGCGGCTTCGGTGAACTCGCCCGCGAGGATTCGGAAGGCGCGGATCGACTCGGCCCTGGAGACCGCCGTGTTGGCGCCCACCACCGCGCGCTGCAGCTCGTGCATCAGGTCGGGGTCGGTGCGCAGGTCGACCGCGGTGGCCGGCGGCTTGCCGCGCCGCTGCTGCCAGTTGGCCAGCGCCTCGGCGTCCAGTGCCAGCAGCGCGCCGACGAACGGGCGGTTGTCGCCGACCAGCATGCAGTGCGCCACCAGCGGATGCGCCCGCACCCGGTCCTCCAGCACGGTCGGGGCGACGCTCTTGCCGCTGCTGGTGACGATGATCTCCTTCTTCCGGCCGGTGATGGTGAGATAGCCGTCCTCGTCCAGCTCGCCCAAGTCGCCGGTGGCGAGCCAGCCCTGACGGAGGATCAATCCGGTCTCGCCGGGGTCGTCCAGGTACCCCTGGAACACCTGGCCGCCGCTGACCCAGACCTCGCCGTCCTCGGCGACCAGCACCGTGGTCCCCGGCACCGGGTGCCCGACCGTGCCGAACCGCGGCCGGTCCGGCGGGTTGGCGGTGGCGGCGGCGGTGCACTCGGTCAGGCCATAGCCCTCGTAGACGGTGATCCCGGCCCCGGCGAAGAACAGCCCCAGCTCGCGGTTCATCGCCGAGCCGCCGGACATGGCGTGCCGCACCCGGCCCCCCAGCACCGCCCTGACCTTGCTGTAGACGGCCCGGTCGTAGACCTGGTGCTGCAGCCGCTGGCCCGCGCTGGGCCCCGGGCCGTCGCCGAAGGCATGCCGCTCCTGCGCGGCGGCGTAGCGCACCGCCGCGTCCACCGCCTTCTCGAACGCGGGCAGCTTGCCCGCCTCCTCGGCCGCCTCCCTGGCCCGCTGCATCAGCTTCTCGAAGATGTAGGGGACGGCCAGGATGAAGGTCGGCCGGGCCGAGGCCAGGGCGGGCATCAGCTCGGCCGGGGCGAGGCTCGGCTCGTGCGACAGCCGCACCCCCGCGCGCAGCGCCGCGACCTGCACCATCCGCCCGAAGACATGCGCCAGCGGCAGGAACAGCAGGGTGCTCGGCTGCTCGCTGTTGTTGTTGCGGAACACATGGCTGTAGCGGGCGACCAGGTTGTCGGTCTCGGCGGCGAAGTTGCCGTGCGAGAGCACGCAGCCCTTGGGGCGCCCGGTGGTGCCCGAGGTGTAGACGATGGTGGCGACGGTGTCCGCGGTGACCGCGGCGCGGTGCCGCAGCACCAGGTCGTCCGGGACGGCGCGGCCGGCCAGCTCCAGCATCCGCAGCGCGCCCGCGTCCAGCTGCCAGATGCTGCGCAGCTGCGGCAGCGCGTCGCAGACCGAGCCGACCGTCATCGCGTGGTCCTCGTGCTCGACCACGCAGGCCACCGCGCGGGAGTCGGCCAGGATCCAGCGGACCTGCTCGGCCGAGGAGGTCGGGTAGACCGGGACCGGCTGCGCGCCGATGGTCCACAGCGCGTAGTCGAGCACGGTCCACTCGTAGCGGGTGCGGGACATCAGCGCGACCCGGTCGCCGAAACGGACGCCCTGGTGCAGCAGCCCCTTGGCGGTGGCCAGCACCTCGTCCCGGAACGCACGGGCGCTGACCGGGGCCCAACTCCCGTCCTCGGTGCGGCGGGAGAGCTGGACCAGATCCGGTTCGGCCTCCGCCGCGGCGTAGACCGAGTCGGCCAGGCCGCCGGTGGGTGCGGGCTCCACCAGTGCCGGCACGGTGAACTCCCGCACGTCCAGCTCCCCTCGCGACCGACGCCTCGTTGCGACCGGACCCCGCAAGTTACCGGACGGTTAAACCCGCAGCCAGGGTCCGATGTGCGGTTGCGTCTTATCTCCACTCAATCCGCACGAAAAGGTGCAGGTTGTGCGCGGTATTGACGGCGCGGCGGGCCCGCCCTAGCTTAACTTACTACTCGGTAAGATAACTCCGCCCAGGCAAGGAAGCCGCCCATGGCCAGGATCACTGTCACCGCCGCCGACGGCGCCGCGCTCGCGGCGTACACGGACGGTCCCGACGACGCCCCGGTCACCCTGGTCCTGGCCCACGGCTGGACCCTGGACGCGAGCGCCTGGGAGCAGCAGGCCCGCGCGCTGGCCGGAGCGTCCGGCGCGGGCGGCGGGGTCCGGGTGGTGCGCTACGACCAGCGCGGGCACGGCCGCTCCGACGGCGGCATCACCCGGCCGTGGAGCATCGACCTGCTCGGCCAGGACCTCGCCGCGGTGATCGGGCAGACCGCGCCGGAGGGACCGCTGGTCCTCGGCGGGCACTCGATGGGCGGGATGACGGTCATGGCCCTGGCCGCCGCCCGCCCCGACCTGGTCGCCGAGCGGGTCCGCGGCGTCCTGCTGACCAGCACCTCCGCCGGGCGGCTCGATCCGCGCGGACGCAAGGACGCGCCGCTGCGGCAGCGCGCCCTGGGGCACGCCGAGTCGGCCTTCTTCGGCTACTGCTCACGGACCGTCACCAGCTCCACGTGGGTCCGCGGCCACCTGCTGCCCGGACCGGCCGGGCGGATCAACCCGTACCTGGTCAAGCGCTACCTCTACGGCCCGGCCGCCACCCGGGAGGCGGTGCTGGCCGGGGCACGGATGATCCACGACTGCCCGATGGCGGCCGTCGCCGACTGGTTCCCGGCGCTGATGCGGCACGACAAGGCCGGGGCGCTGGACGCGCTGAAGCTGCTGCCGGTGGAGATCGTGGTCGGCGACCTGGACCGGCTCACCCCGGTCGAGCACAGCCGCCGACTGGCGCGGGAGCTCCCGGACGCCCGGCTCCGGGTGGAACCGGGCTGCGGCCACATGCTGCTGGTCGAACGCCCGGACGCGGTCACCGCCCGGCTCCGCGAACTCTGTGCGGCGGCGGCGGTGACGACGACGGCGACTGCGACTGCGACTGCAGAAGATACGCATTCCGGCCATTCCCGCACGATGTGACGAGGCTCGAACTGACGCGTCCCCAGGTAGTAGGCTCTCGCCCAACTCAGGGCAGAGTCCGCACTGAACCCTGCCCTGCCCTGGGTGACAATCCAGCCAACCAGTCACGTCCGCCTCCGCGTGCACCCCTGCGGTCGGCCCGGAGGAGCCCATGCGTTTCCGCAGCAGATCGATTCGCGCGAGAATCATCGCGCTGCTCCTCGTCCCGCTGGCCTCGCTGACCGGCCTGTGGGCCTACAACACGGCCACCAGCGTCAACGACGTCTGGAGCCTGACCCGGGCCAACAGCAACTTCGGCTGGCTCGGCCTCCCCTCGGAGGAACTGGTCGGCGTGCTCCAGAACGAACGGCTGGCCGCCGTCACCTACTCGGCCGCGCCCGGCAACAAGACCAGTCTGGCCGCGCTGCACACGGCGGAGGCCGCCACCGACCAGGTCGCCGCCCTGGTCACCACCCGCGCCGCCGACAGCGGCAAGGTCAACAGCCTGAGCAGCGGCCAGCGGACGGCGCTCAAGGCCGTGCTCAAGGGGATCAAGCAGCTGCCCGCGCTGCGGGCCGAGCCGACAGACCGTCTGGTGCGCTGGATGGACGTCTACCGGGACTACACCGACGCGCTGACCCCGGGCACCGACCTGGGCGTGCAGTTCAGCATCCTGCAGTCCAGCGACCTCACCCGGGAGGCGGGCAACCTGGTCGAGCTGGGCCGCGCCCGCGAGTACATCTCCCGCGAGGACGCCCTGATGTACGGGGCGCGTGCCTACGGGACCTTCGACACCGCCAGCTACCAGGCCTTCCTGGCCAGCAGCGAGGGCGAGCAACTGCTGTTCCAGGCACACGTGGACCAGTTGCCGGCCCCGGAGGCCGGACTGTTCCAGGACTTCGTCAACGGACCGGTCTACGGCGACCTCGGCAGCCTGGAGACGGCCGTGGCCAACCTCGGCCAGGAGTCCGCCGCCCAGCGGATCGACGGCCCCAAGTGGCAGACCACCCTCAACCAGGCCCTCAGCCAGCTCGACGGCATCGACTACCGGACCGTCACCCTCGCCAGGTCCCGCGCCACGTCCTATGTCAGGGACGTGGTCTGGAAGGACGCGGCGGTCGGCGTGGCCGGTCTGCTGGCGGTCCTGGTGTCGCTGATGCTCTCGCTGAGCATCGGCCGCCGCCTGGTCCGCGAGCTGACCGGGCTGCGCGACTCCGCCTTCGAACTGGCCGGGGTCCGGCTGCCGGAGGTGATGCGGCGGCTGCGCGAGGGCGAGCGGGTGGACCTGGCGGTCGAAGTGCCGCAGGTGCCGGTCAACGACGGCGGCCGGGACGAACTCGCCCAGGTCAGCCGGGCGTTCAACGCGGTGCAGCGGTCCGCGGTGCAGGCCGCGGTGGAGCAGGCCGAGCTGCGGCGCGGCATCGCCGCCGTCTTCGTCAACCTGGCCCGCCGCAGCCAGGCCCTGCTGCACCGTCAACTCACGCTGTTGGACGAGATGGAGCGCCGGGTCGAGGACCCGGACGAGCTGGAGGACCTGTTCCGGCTGGACCACCTGACCACGCGCATGCGCCGGCACGCCGAGGGCCTGATCATCCTCTCCGGCTCGGCCCCGGGCCGGAACTGGCGCCGCCCGGTGCGGATCCTGGACGTGGTCCGGGCCGCGGTCGGCGAGGTCGAGGACTACGCCCGGGTGCTGGTGCACCGGATGCCGCCGGTCGCGGTGGCCGGCGGCGCGGTCTCGGACGTGGTCCACCTGGTCGCCGAACTCGTGGAGAACGCCGCGGTGTTCTCGCCGCCGCACACGCAGGTGCGGATCCAGGGCGAGGCGGTCGCCAACGGCTTCGTGCTGGAGATCGACGACCGTGGCCTCGGCATGGGCGAGGAGGCGATGGCGGCGGCGAACGACCGGCTGGCGACCGGCGGCGACTTCGACCTCGCCGACACCGACCGGCTCGGCCTGTTCGTGATCAGCAGGCTCAGCGCGCGCCACGGCGTCCAGGTGTCGCTGCGGCGCTCCCCGTACGGGGGGACCACCGCGGTGGTGCTGCTGCCGCGGGACCTCCTGGCGGAGGTGCCCGCGCGGTCCGGCGACCCGGTCGACGCCCCCGGCGGCGGCGTCGCCGAGCAGACGGGCGAGCTGTCCCTGGAGCCGAACCGACACCGGGCCGGACGGGAACTGCCCCGGGGCGGTTCCGGCGATGGGTCGGGCGGGTCCGATGGATCGGGCGGCCTCGGCGGGTCCGGCGGGGGAGGCGGCGGAGGCCGGGGCCCGGTGCCGCAGCGCGGCCCGCGGCATGCCGCGCCGGTGCCCGCGCCCGCGTTGGAGGTCCAACTGGACGGCGAGGGAGGGGAACAGGGGGTGGCGGCCCTGCCGCGCCGCCGCCCGACCGTGCTTCCCTCCCGTGCCGAGGCCTACCTCGCCACCCACGAGGGCAGCGCCCGCGGCCCGGCGTCCGCCGAGCGGAGCCCGGCGCCCGGCGTCCCCACCCTCCGGCTCAGCCCCGCCGCGGGCGGCGAAGCCGCAGCGGACGACGACGGCCCAGGCGTCGGCTCCGCCGGGGACGCCGCCGCCCCCGGCGCGGCCCGGGGCGCCGACGGAGCGGGTGGCGCGGCCGCCCCCGGCGGGGTCCGGGGTGCCGACGGAGCGGGTGGCGCCGCCTGGCCGAGTGGTGACTCGGGGGAACTGACACGGGAGTTGAGGATCCGTCAGCCCAGCTCTACGCCGCAGCCTGGCTCCATGCCGCAGCCCGGCTTCACACCGCAACCCGGCTCCGCACCCCAGCAGGCCCCGCCGTCGCAGTCAGCCCCCGCTGCCGCACCACCGCTGCCGGGCGGCCCGTCGCAGCCGGGTGGCGGCTCCACGCCGCCCCCGCTGCTGCCGCGGCGGGTGCGACAGGCGAATCTGGCGCCGCAGCTCAGGGTGGCCACGGACATCGCGGCCACCGGCGAGCCCGGCCGGCCCCGGCCGCCGTCCGACGAGGCCACCCCGCAGCGCGAGCGCTCCCCGGAGGAGGTGCGGGCCACCTTCTCCTCGTTCCAGCGCGGCCTGAGCCGCGGGCGGGCCACCCCCCTGCCCGCCGACGACCCCGCGGAGCGGTCTGCCGCCCCCGTCGATGCCCCATCTGCCGCCCGTGCGAGCGGCGCCAACGATCCCTCAGCGGAAGGAACCGTCAGATGACCCTCGCGACCAAGCCCACCGGAGACCTCAACTGGCTGCTGGACGACCTGGTCCGGCGGGTGCCCGAAGTGCGGCACGCGGTGGTCCTGTCCAGCGACGGCCTGGCCACCGGCGCGTCCTCCGGGCTGACCCGGGAGGACGCCGAGCACCTGGCCGCGGTCGCCTCCGGCTTCCACAGCCTGGCGAAGGGCGCGGCCCGGCACTTCCAGGCGGGCGGGGTGCGGCAGACGATGATCGAGCTGGACCACGCCTTCCTCTTCGTCACCGCCGCGGGCGACGGCAGCTGCATGGCCGTGCTGAGCGAGGCGGAGGCCGACGTCGGCCTGATCGCGTACGAGATGGCCCTGCTGGTGAAGCGGGTTGGGGAGCACCTGGGCAGTGAGCCCAGGGCGGGCCTGCCCACCGTCCGGTGAACGCGGCCACGGGGGGCCCGTCCGAGCCGGACGGGAGAGGCCGGTCGGAGTCGGGGTCCGGCTTCGGCAGCGGACCCGTCTTCGACGGGACGTACGACCGGGTCGCGGACCGGTTGCGCGCGGGCCGCCGGGCCGCGGGCCCGGACCAGGACGCCGACGACGGCGGAGCAGGCTGGACCGAGGACGCCTGGACCGAGGACGACGCGGCGGCGGAGGACGAGGAACTGTCCCGGCTGGTCCGTCCGTACACCCTGACCCGGGGTCGCACCCGGCACGCGGAGGGGGCGGTGCTCGACGTCATCGCCCAGGTCATCGCCGCCGACTGGACCGGCCTGGCGGAGTCGGAGGCGGCGGAGCGCACGGACGGCCCCGAGTACCAGGCGATCCTGGAGTTGGTGCGGGAGCGTCCGCTGTCGGTGGCCGAGGTCGCGGTCGGGACGGACCTGCCGCTGGGGGTGGCCCGGATCCTGCTGGGGGACCTGCTGGAGGCCGACCTGATCCGGGTCAGCCGCCCGGTCCCCACTGCGGAGCTGCCGGACACCAGTGTGCTGCGGGATGTGATCCGGGGCCTGCGGGCGCTGTGACTCTCCGTCATTCTGGCTGGCAGGAACGATAGTTCGAGGGAATTCCACTCGGTCGGGTGAGTTTGCCACCCTGTGACTTGGCGCCTCACCCGTACGGGCAGTCCCTGGCCATGCCACGTCTCACAGGGGCCCCGGGGGAGTCGCCGTCAGGCCACCCCCCTGGCCCGACCCACCCCCACCAGCACACCCCGACGTTCCACCATGCCCCGACCCTCCCGCACGCCCCGACACCGACCCAGCCACACCCCACCGACCTCCGCGACCCCGCCAACCTCCCGCACCCGGCCAACCTCCACCACCCCACCGACCTCCGCGACCCGGCCAACCTTCCGCACCCGTCGGCCCTGCCGCACAGCCACGCCCACGCCCACACCAACTCCCCGGCCCCGACCGCCCCGACGCCCACGCAGCTGAGGCCGCCGGTCCACCCGCCCGCGCCGCCGCACACCCACACCCACACACCGGCCCCGGTCGCCCCGGTTGTGCCCGTCGTCCCGCACCCGACGCCCCCGCTCCGCCCACCCGCCCCGCCGCACGGGCACGACCACGACGGCCATCACGACCACCACCACTGGCACCACCACGGGCACTGGCACTGGCACCCTTGCGCCGTCCCGACGCCCCCGCGCGTCCCGCATCCGCCGCACCACCACGGGGGCCACCCCGGCGACTTCCCCTTCCCCGGCTTCCCGCCGTCCCCGCCGTTCCCGTCGCCGCCGAACTGCCCGGTGCCGCCACCTACACCGCCCCCCACACCGCCGCCGCCACCTCCACCCCCGCCGCCACCACCCCCACCACCACCCCCACCCCCGGTGAAACCCCCGCCTGCACCCCACCCGGCCGCACACATCGTCGTCGCCGCGCCGCCCCCACCCCCGCACCCGCGGGCCGTCCTGCCCAGCCCGCCGCCGCCCGCGGCCGTGCGGGCCGTCACCGTGGCCGCCCCGCCGAAGCCCATCGTGGACACCGCGATGCCCGCTCCGACCGGTTCGCCCGAGGCCACCTTCGTCTTCGTCGCCATCACCCTGCCCGCGCTGGTCTCCGCCGGCGCCAGCTACGTCAGCCACGCCTTCGGGAGGCACCGTTGATTCTCGGCTTCATCCTCTTCGCCCTGCTCGGCGGCGCTGCCGCGGTGGGCGTCCTGGCCGCCTTCGGCCGTACCACCCGTTCCCGTGAGGGCACCTTCTCCGGGGGCGCGCTCGGCTTCCTGGGCTCGGCCTCGCTCTCCTCCTTCGTCCTGGTCGCGGCATTCCTCATCGCCGGGTCCTGGTCCAACCTCAACACCGCCCGCGGGCACACCTACGACGAGGCCCGCGCGCTCAACGCGGCCTACACCGACGCCGATCCGACCACCCGTCCACTGTTGCGGGACTACGTCACCTCGGTGATCCACAGCGAGTGGGGCACCATGGAGCACGGCAGCGCCAGCTCGGCCACCTGGAGCGACCTGGACACCGTCCGGGCGCATGTCGAGGCGCTGCCCGACTCCGCCGTCAAGTCGCAGGAACTGACCGACCTGACGGCCGTCTACACCACCCGGCAGATCCGCCTCGCCGACACCCAGTCCTCGCTCCCGTCACCGCTGTACCCGGCGCTGATCGCGACCGGGCTGCTGGTGCTGCTCTACGCGCCGATCGCCGGACTCACCTTCCACCTGCGAGAGTCCATCGCCCTCGGCCTGGTCGGGGCGGTGGTCGGCTTCGGGATCTTCATGGTGCTGCACATGACCCACCCCTACAGCGGGCCGATCCACGTCACCCCGGTCGCCTACACCCAGAGCCTCGCCCGCTTCGCCCAACTCTCTTCCGGCTGAAGCTTCTGACGGGAGGCCGGCGCGGGCTAGGATCACCGCCGTGGATCCCATAGCCCCCGGCGGCGCCGCCGCCGACCTGCTGCCCGTCGCTCTGAAGATCCTGGTCGCCGGCGGTTTCGGGGTGGGGAAGACCACGCTGGTCGGTGCGGTGAGCGAGATCAGGCCGCTGCGCACCGAGGAGGTGCTGAGCGAGGCCGGCCGTCCGGTGGACCGGACGGCCGGGGTGGAGGCGAAGTCCACCACCACCGTGGCCATGGACTTCGGCCGCATCGACATCCGCGGCGACCTCGCGGTCTACCTGTTCGGAACGCCGGGCCAGGACCGGTTCTGGTTCGTCTGGGACGAGTTGGCGGTCGGTGCGCTGGGCGCGGTGGTCCTCGCCGACACCCGCAGGCTGGACGAGTGCTTCCCCTCGGTGGACTACTTCGAGCGGCGCGGCATCCCCTTCGTGGTGGCGGTGAACTGCTTCGAGGGGGCCGGCACGTACCCGTTGCAGCAGGTCCGCACCGCGCTGGACCTGGATCCGGGGATCCCGCTGGTGCAGTGCGACGCCCGGTCCCGGGAGTCCGCCAAGGAGGTCCTGGTCGCGGTGGTGCAGTTGGCCCTGAACGCCTCCGAGCGGCGGGCGTTGCAGGGCCGGAGCTGACACACCCGGTGACGGTCGGTCAGAACCCGGGCCCGGCCCAGTGCCTGGCCGGACGGCCGGTGGTCAGGCCGGGGTAGCGGTAGAGCGATCCCGCGCCGTCGTCCGCGCCCGGCTCGCCGCCGCCCGCGGTGGTGACATAGAGGACGTCCAGCGCGGGCCCACCGAAGGCACAGCTGGTGACCTTGCCGGTGGGCAGCTCCACCGTCTCCAGTACCCTGCCCTCGGGCGACAGGCAGCGGACGGCCGCGCCGCCCCAGAACGCCACCCAGAGGTTGCCCTCGGCGTCCAGGGTCATCCCGTCGGGGTCGCCGCCGAGAGCGGAGACGTCGAGGGTCCGCACCGGGTCGGCCAGCGGGCCGTGCTCGGGGTAGTCGAACAGGCGAATGGCGCGGGTGGGGGTGTCGATGTGCCACAGCTGGTCGGGCTCGGGCCAGTCCAGGCCGTTGGGGATCAGCATTCCCTCACGCAGCGTCACCACCCGCGCCGTACCGTCGCCGTCGTACTCCAGCCGGTACAGCGGGCCGCCGACCCGCGGGTCGTCCAGGGTCATCGTCCCGGCCACGAGCCGGCCGTAGGGGTCGCACTTGCCGTCGTTCATCCGGCGCTCGGGCCGGTCCGCCTCGACCGCGGCGACCGGTTCCAGCGTCCCGTCGGCGGTGTCCAGCAGCGCGAAGCCGCTCTCCACGGCGAGCAGCACCCGGCCGTCCCGGTACGGGGCGAGCGTCCCCGGGCGGGTGTCCAGGTGCAGTGCGCCGGGCTTGCCGCCGTCCTGGTCCAGCCAGCGGACCTGCCGGTCGGCGATGCCGATCCAGTACAGGCGCTCGGCCCTGCTGTCCCAGACCACGCCCTCGCCGAGGGCGAGGCGGCAGTCGTCGACGAGTTCCAGCGGCATGGTGCTCCCCTCGGCCGGAGAAAGAACGCAGCCAGTCTGGTCCGATCGCCGGTAAACCTGCTTCGTGGGGCTCACAATAGTTCTTCACCGCAGTGGCACATCCGGGGGTGGAGGGGGGACGGTGACCCAGGCCGTGGCTGAGCAGTCGGCACAGGCCGAGGAAGGACGCACGCCCCGCCGCCGCGTGGTGCACTGGCGCTACGGCATGGGCTTCGTGCTGCTGCTGGCCAGCATCCTGTCGCTGGTGCTGGTGGGTCAGATCGCGGGCTGGATCCAGGATCCGCACGATTCCGCCCGAGCCGGGGAGGCCGCCGAGTTCCGGGCGTCGGCGCTGCAGGCGGCGCTGCGGGCGCTGCCGGTGCCGGGCGGCGGGGTGCCGGAGGCCGCCTACGCGGCGGCGGTCCGCTCGGTGCGGGGAGTGCTGCTCGACCTGGACTACCCGGCGGCCCCCGGCGCCGCGCCGACCGGCCTCACCGTGCGGTTGCTGGGCAGCGTCACCAGCGGGGTGCTGAGCGGGCATCACACCACGGTGGTGACCTCCTGCTACCACTTCGACTGGAGCACGACCCCGGCCACGGCCGCGCGCAGCCAGGTGCCCTGTCCGACCGCCCCGGTCCAGCCCGCGATCCACACCGGCGGAGGCGGCGGTGGCACGGACAGTGAGGACGCCGCCGGGAGCGCGTCGGCGCTGGTCGGCCTGGCCATGCGGCTGAACGGGCTGGCTCCGGCCCAGCAGGCGGTCGACCCCGACCCGGCCGGGACCAGGCAGCTGCTGGGCGCGGCGGCGGCGGCGCCCGGGGTGCCCTGGCACGCGGCGTATCCGTGGCGGGACGGGCAGGGGTCGGCCGGGCGGGTGCGGGACACCGTCCTGGCGATCGGCACCGGCGGTGTGGCGGGCTGCCTGTTCGTCGATGTGCACGCGGGGGCGCTCACCGCCTGGACCGCGCCCCAACTCGCCCCGTGCACTGCCGCGCGGGCGGCCCAGGCCGTTATGGTGACCTGAGGCGTCAGCAGGCCGGGAGCGGGGCCCGGAGCGCGGCGTGGGCAGGGGTGTGGACCGCCCGGCCTGCATCTGTAAAATTCGTCGGAACTTTGCAGAAAGCCGTAAGCAGTTTGCGGTCTGTGACATACACTTGCGGGCATGACACGACGACTTGCTGAAGTGGCGAAGAAAGTCGGGGTCAGCGAGGCGACGGTCAGCCGCGTCCTCAATGACAAGCCCGGCGTCTCCGAGAACACCAGGACCGCCGTCCTGACCGCCCTGGACGTGCTCGGCTATGAGCGTCCGACCCAACTGCGGGGCGAGCGCTCGCGGTTGGTCGGCCTGGTGCTGCCGGAACTGCAGAACCCGATCTTCCCGGCCTTCGCCGAGGTGGTCGGCGGGGCGCTGGCACAGCAGGGGTTCACCCCGGTGCTGTGCACCCAGACCGCGGGCGGGGTCTCCGAGGCCGACTACGTGGAACTGCTGCTGCAGCAGCACGTCTCCGGGGTGGTCTTCTTCGGCGGCCTCTACGCCCAGGCGGACTCCCCGCACGAGCACTACGAGCGGCTGGCCCAGCGCGGGCTGCCGACGGTGCTGCTGAACGCCGCCATAGAGGGCCTCGGCTTCCCGCAGATCTCCTGCGACGACGCGGTGGCGGTGGAGCAGGCGCTCGGGCACCTGGTGTCGCTGGGCCACCGCAAGATCGGCCTGGTGCTGGCGACGCCGGACCACATCCCGTCCCGGCGCAAGCTCGCCGCGGCCCGGACGGCCGCCGCGCGGGCCGGCGTCGAGCTGCCCGACGCGCACATCGAGCACGCGCTGTTCTCGCTGGAGGGCGGCCAGGTGGCGGCCGGACGGCTGCTGCAGCGCGGGATCACCGGGATCATCTGCGCCAGCGACCCGATCGCCCTGGGCGCGGTCCGCGCGGTGCGCCGGGCCGGTCTCAGCGTGCCGGGCGACATCTCCATCGTCGGGTACGACGACTCCTCCTTCATGACCTGCACCGACCCGCCGCTGACCACCATCAGGCAGCCGATCGAGGCCATGGGCCGGGCCGCCGTCGACCTGCTGGCCAGCGAGATCGCCGGGGCCAGGGTCAACCACGACGAGCTGCTGTTCGAGCCGGAGCTGGTGGTCCGCGGCTCCACCGGGCCGGTCGGCCCCCGGGGCTGACAGAGCGTCAGCAGAGCTCGGAAACGGCCTGGCGGGGCCGCCGCGAGGGGGAGCGCGGCACGCGCTGCGATGTCAAGGGGTCGGACGGTAATCGTCCGACCCCTTTGTCATGCCCTCTCGTTACGTAGTCGAAATCTTGCAATTTCCCGTCGACATATTGTGGTCATCTGCTCGTAGTGGTTAAGTGGCACGCGCCACACCGAGTCGGAAACCTCGCCAGATAGACCTGCCACCCTAGAAGGGTCCTCACAATGACCAGTGAGCGGCTGACCAGCCCGCGTGTCCGTAGAACCGCCGCACTCCTGCTTGCGGCCACCGTCGGCCTCACCGCTGCCGCCTGCGGCAGCTCGTCCAGCAAGACCACGCCGAAGAGCACGGCCGACGGCAAGGTCACCATCAGCATCGACTGCGCCCCGCCGACCAGCAAGCCGGTTCCGCGCAAGCAGTGGTTCGACGACATCGCGACGTTCGAGAAGCAAAACCCGAACATCACGGTGAAGAGCATCGACACGTTCCCCTGCGAGACCCCGGCGCTGTTCACCGCGGCCCTCACCGGGCACACCGAGCCCGACGTCTTCTACACCTACTTCACGGACAAGCAGCAGGTCCTGGACTCGGGCCAGGCGGCGGACATCAGCTCGTACGTCAACACCAGCACCGTCCCGTCGCTGAACGACATCGCCCCGTCGGTGCTCGACGGCCAGAAGTCGGACGGCAAGCTCTACGGCCTCCCGCGTACCAACTACGCGATGGGCATCATCATCAACCGCAAGCTGTTCACCCAGGCCGGCCTGAACCCGGACCAGCCGCCGACCACCTGGGCCGAGGTGGCCGCCGACGCCGCCAAGATCCAGGCCCTCGGCAACGGCGTCAACGGCTACGGCGAGTACAGCGCGGGGAACAACGGCGGCTGGCACTTCGTCGCCGAGATGGACGCCCTGGGCGCCCCGGTCGTGAGCGCGGACGGCAAGAAGGCCGCGTTCAACACCGACCAGGGCAAGCAGGTCCTGCAGAACCTGCACGACCTGCGCTTCAAGGACAACGCCATGGGCAAGACCCAGCTCTACAAGTGGGGCGACCTGCAGAAGCAGATGGCGGCCGGCAAGCTCGGCATGTACATCGCGGCGCCGGACGACATCACCTACATGGTGCAGACCTTCAAGTCCCAGTACTCGGACTTCGGGATGGGCCCGATCCCGGGCACCGACGGCCCGGCCAAGGGCACCCTGGCCGGCGGCGACGACATGATGTTCAACATCAAGGACACGCCCGCGCAGATCAAGGCCGGCATCAAGCTGGTGAACTTCCTCTACCTCACCAGCGGCCAGGGCCAGTTCAACTACGAGCGGGCCAAGGGCAGCGGCCAGGCCGTCGGCCTGCCGGAGCCGGAGTTCTACACCGGCGCCTCGCTCGCCGCGGACAACTCCCTCAAGGCCGCCAACTCGACCATGCCGGTCGACAACTACAAGCCCTTCGTCGACGCCGCGGTCCCCGGCGTCAACGAGCCGGGCAACGCCCAGGACATCTACAAGGTCCTGGACACCGCGATGGCGTCCGCGCTGACCAACCCCAACGCGAACATCCCGCAGCTGCTCTCGACGGCCGAGGCCCAGGTCAACCAGGTCCTCGCCAACAAGTAGCCCAACCGGTCCCGACTGAAGCGGGGCGGCCGCAGGACCGGCCGCCCCGCCCCCGTCCAGGCATTGTCAGGAGTCCTGATGGCGGCGACCGCCGTACTGGAGAGCCCGATAGACCCGGAGCACAAGCCCCGGCGCAAGCACCGTCCGAGCGACTCGCTGCTCCGCGAGCTGAAGCGGAACCTCACCGCCCACAGCTTTCTGATCGGCGCGGTCCTCGTCTTCGCCCTGTTCTCCTGGTACCCCATGGTCCGGGAGTTCATCATGAGCTTCCAGAAGCAGAAGCTCGGCCAGACGCACTGGATCGGCTGGCACAACTTCGTCCAGGTCTGGAACGACCCCAGCTTCGGCCAGGCGTGGGAGAACACCGCCGAGTTCACCGGCCTCGCGCTGCTGCTCGGCTACGTGGTGCCGTTCTTCATCGCGATCGTGATGAACGAGTTCCGGCACGCCAACGGCTACATGCGGGTGCTGGTCTACCTGCCGGTGATGCTTCCCCCGGTCGCCTCGCTGGTGCTGTTCCAGTACTTCTACAACCCGGACTACGGGCTGTTCAACCACATCCTGCACACGCTGCACCTGCCCACCTCGGAGTGGCTGCAGTCGCCGAAGATGTCGATGATCGCGGTGGTGATCGCCTCCACCTGGATGAACATGGGCAGCGGCACCCTGATCTACCTGGCCGCACTGCAGGGGATCCCCGGTGAGCTGTACGAGGCCGCCGAGATCGACGGGGCCGGGCTCCTGCGCCGGGTCTGGCATGTGACGATCCCTCAGACCCGCATGATCCTGTCGATGATGCTGATGCTGCAGATCGTCGCGACGATGCAGGTCTTCGTCGAGCCGTTCGTCCTCACCAACGGCGGCCAGGGCGTGGACAACTCCACCACCACCATCGTGTACCTGGTCTACCAGTACGCCTTCAACTTCGGAAACTACGGCGCGGCCTCCGCACTGGGGCTGATGCTGCTCATCGTCCTGGCGGCCTTCGCCCTTGTCTACCGGCGGCTCGTCAGCCGCGTAGAGGATTAGTGAGGACCGCCATGGCCACCGCAACCGACACCGGGACCAGGACCCTGGTCTCCCGGGTCCAGCTCAACCGCCCGCACGGCCGGGTGATCTACTGGTCCGCCCTGGTGCTGACACTGGTGATCTTCACCCTGGTCTTCCTCGGCCCGCTCTACATGATGGTGACGGGCGGTCTGAAGACCACCCAGGAGGCGATCCAGGACCCGCCGACCTACTACCCGCACCATGTGGCGGCGAGCACCTACCAGACCGCGTGGACCCAGCTGAACCTGGCGAAGCTGCTGCTGAACACCCTGCTCTACGCGTTCGGGGCGCTGTTCTTCCAGCTCATCCTGGACATCAGCGCGGCCTACGCGTTCTCCAAGCTGCGGCCGGCCCTGGGCAACGTGCTGCTGGGCGCGATGCTGTCGACGCTGATGATCCCGGCGATGGTGCTGATCGTGCCGCAGTACATCACCGCGATCAGCCTGCCGTTCATCCACGTCAACCTGCTGAACACGCCCTGGGCGATCTGGATCCCCGGAGTGGCCAGCGCCTTCAACATCTACCTGCTGAAGCGGTTCTTCGACTCGATCCCGCAGGAACTGCTGGACGCCGCCTCCATCGACGGCGCGGGACCGCTGCGCACCCTGTGGTCGATCGTGCTGCCGATGTCGCGGCCGATCGTCTCGGTGGTGTCCATCTTCGCCCTGGTCGCGGTGTGGAAGGACTTCCTCTGGCCGCTGCTGGTCGAGCCCGACCCCACCAAGCAGACGCTCAACGCTGGTATCTACTCGCTCTCCCAGGGCGTCCCGGAGAACGTCCTGATCGCCGCCTCGGCCATCTCCGCCGCGCCGACGATCCTCTTCTTCCTCTTCTTCCAGCGCAACATCATGGCCGGACTGACCGCGGGCAGCCTCAAGGGCTGACACCCCGTCGGACACCCTCCCGCAGCCGGCCGGAGTCCAGCACCACCCTCCCGGACCTGTTGACGACAGGTCAGGACCCAACAGATGGAGACCCCTACCGTGCACGAGCCCCAGTGGTGGCGCGGCGCCGCGATCTACCAGGTGTACGTCCGAAGCTTCGCCGACGCGGGTGGCGACGGAGTAGGCGACCTCGCCGGGGTACGCGCGAGACTCCCCTACCTCGCCGACCTCGGCGTCGATGCCCTGTGGTTCACCCCCTGGTACTCCTCGCCCCTCGCCGACGGCGGCTACGACGTCGCCGACTACCGTGAGATCGACCCGATGTTCGGCACCCTGGCCGAGGCCGAGAAGCTCATCTCGGAAGCCCTCGACCTCGGCATCCGGACCATCGTCGACATCGTGCCCAACCACGTCTCCAGCGCCCACGTCTGGTTCCAGCAGGCGCTGGAGGCGGGGTCGGGGTCTCCCGAGCGGGCCCGGTTCTGGTTCCGCCCCGGCCGGGGGGAGCACGGCGAGCTGGCGCCCAACAACTGGCGCTCGCAGTTCGGCGGCCCGGCCTGGACCCGCAGCACCGACCCGGACGGGACCCCGGGGGAGTGGTACCTGCACCGCTTCGCGCCGGAGCAGCCGGACCTCAACTGGGCCCACCCCGAGGTCCGCCAGGAGCACGAGGACGTGCTGCGGTTCTGGTTCGACCGCGGCGCGGCCGGGGTGCGCATCGACTCCGCCGCCGAGCTGGTCAAGGACCCGGCCCTGCCGGACTACGACTACGACTCGGCGCACCCGGACGGCGAGCCGCACCCCTACAACGACCGGGACGAGCTGCACGACATCTACCGCTCCTGGCGGGTCGTGGCCGACTCGTACCCGCAGCCGCGGGCCCTGATCGGCGAGATCTGGCTGCCGGACCCGGAGCGTTTCGCCCGCTACCTGCGACCGGACGAACTGCACACGGCGTTCAACTTCGGCTTCCTGGCCTGCCCGTGGGACGCCGAGGCGCTGCGCGAGTCGATCAGCACCACCCTGGCCGTGCACGCCCCGGTCGGCGCCCCGGCCACCTGGGTCCTGGCCAACCACGACATCACCCGCACCGTCACCCGCTACGGCCGCGAGAGCACCGGCTTCGATTTCGCCGCCAAGGCCCACGGCATCCCCACCGACCTGGCCCTGGGCACCCGCCGGGCCCGCGCCGCCGCCCTGCTCACCCTCGCCCTGCCCGGCTCGGTCTACCTCTACCAGGGCGAAGAACTCGCCCTGCCCGAGGTCGAGGACATCCCGGCGGACCGGATCGAGGACCCGATGTACCACCGCACCGGCGGCACCGACCCCGGCCGCGACGGCTGCCGGGTCCCGCTGCCCTGGAACGGGAGCGCTCCCCCGTACGGCTTCAGCCCGGCCGGCGCCACCGCCGAGCCCTGGCTGCCGCAGCCGCTGGACTGGTCCGCGCTCACCGCGGCGGCCCAGGACGGCGACTCGGACTCGATGCTGACGCTCTACCGGCGGGCGCTGCGGATCCGCCGGAACGAGCCCGCGCTCGGCGACGGGCCGATGGAGTGGATGGAGTCGGCGCCGCTGGTGCTGGCCTTCCGCCGGGGGCCGCACTTCGCCTGCGTGGTGAACCTCTCCGACGCACCCGCGCCGCTGCCGGAGCACTCGGACGTGCTGCTGGCCTGCGGCCCCACCCCGGGCGGCCTGCTGCCCCCCGATGCGGCGGTGTGGCTGCGGACTCCGCTGGTGGAGCACGGCGCCCAGGTAGCGCCGCCCCGTGCGGGTTGAGGGTCCCGCGCGGTGCGGCGCAACCACTCCATGACAGAGTTTGCGCAATCTTTCAGAGCGCCTCTCCCTGGAGCAGCTGATGTATGAGTACGACGTCCTGGTCATCGGCGGTGTCGGTGTCGACACCATCGTCCGGGTGGACGAACTGGCGGTCCCGCCGGGGGACTCGGTGCACGTCCCGCCGATCCGCGACTACATCGCGCACACCGGCAACGGCGCGGCGCTGGGCGCCCATCTGCTGGGGCTGCGCACCAAGTTCATCGACTACCTGGGCCAGGACACCCAGGGCGAGCTGATCCTCGCCGAGTACGCGGCCCGGGGACTGGACTTCAGCTCGCTGCCGGCCCCGGCCGGGACGCCGCGCAGCGTCAACCTGGTCGACTCGGCCGGCCGCCGGTTCTCCTTCTACGACGGCCGCCACCCGGCCGGGCTGCGGATGCCGCCGGCCTTCGCGCTGCCGTTCGTGCAGCGCAGCCGACATGTCCATGTGTCGATCAGTCACTACAACGTCGACCTCTTCGACGGCATCGAGGCGCTGGGCCGCACCGTCTCCACCGACCTGCACGCCTGGGACGGCGTCGACCCGCACCGCCACCCCTTCGCGCACCGTTCCGACCTGGTCTTCATGAGCGCCGCGCACCTCAAGGCGGAGGGCGCGCTGGCCCCGGTGCTGCACGGGATCCTGGACCGGGGCCGGGCCCGCCTGGTGGTCGCCACCGACGGCGCCGACGGTTGCCACCTGCTGGTCCGCGGCGACCGGACGCCCCGTCACTTCCCGGCGGTGGAGCCGCTTCCCGGGCGGTCGATCGTCGACAGCAACGGCGCAGGCGACGCCTTCGTGACCGGCTTCCTGCACGCCTGGTTCGCCGACGCGGACCCGGAGACCTGCGTCCGCTCCGGCCAGGTCTCCGGCGCCTACGCCTGCGGCACGGCGGGCACCCACACCTCCTTCATCGACGCCGGGACCCTGGCCGCCGCCCTGAAGTGACAGACCGTCAAGCCGAGACCGTCCCGGTGACCTCGCCGAAGCCGATCCGGCCGCCGTCCGGGCCGGGGGCGGTGGCCCGGACGGTGACGGTGTCGCCGTCCTCCAGGAAGGTGCGGGTGCTGCCGTCGGCCAGCCGCAGCGGCTCGGCGCCGTTCCAGCTCAGCTCGATCAGCGAGCCGCGCTGGTCCGGCCCGGCGCCGGAGACGGTGCCGGAGGCGTAGAGGTCGCCGGTGCGCAGCGAGGCGCCGTTGACGGTGAGGTGGGCCAGCATCTGCGCGGGCGACCAGTAGGTGTCGCGGAACGGCGGCCGGGACACGGTCCGGCCGTTGAGCAGCACCTCCAGCTGGAGGTCCAGCCCCCAGGGCTCCTTCTCGGCCAGGTAGGGCAGCGGCTCGGGGTCGGTCTGCCCGGGGACGGGCACCCGGGCGTGCTCCAGCGCCGCCAGCGGGACCACCCAGGGGGAGACCGAGGTGGCGAAGGACTTGCCGAGGAAGGGCCCCAGCGGCTGGTACTCCCAGCGCTGGAGGTCGCGCGCGCTCCAGTCGTTGACCAGCACCACGCCGAAGACGTGCTCGGCGAACGCCCCGGTCCCGACCGGCTCGCCGAGCGTGGACGGGGCGCCGACCACGAAGCCGACCTCGGCCTCGATGTCCAGCTTCAGGCTGGGCCCGAAGTCGCCGGGCCCGCGCTGCCCGCTGGGCCGCCGGACCGGGGTGCCGGACGGGACGACCGTCCCGGCCCGGCCGTGGTAGCCGACCGGCAGGTGCTTCCAGTTGGGCAGCAGCGGCTCGGCGACGTCCGGGCGGAAGATCCGGCCGAGGTTGGTCGCGTGCGCCTCGGAGGCGTAGAAGTCGACGTAGTCGGCGACCTCGACCGGCAGCAGCAGCGCCACCTCGTCGATCCGGTGCAGGTTGCGCTCGCAGAAGCGGCGGCGGTCGTCGGTCTCCAGCATCCGCCGGACCTCGCGCCGGACGTAGGCCCACTCGCGCGGGCCGCGGCGCAGGAAGCGGTTCAGCGAGCCGGTGCCGAGGTCCGCGCCGAGCGGGGTCCCGGCCCACATCGCGGCCAGGTCGAGCACCTGCTCGCCGATGGCGACGCCCACCCTGGGCCCGCCGGAGCGGGGCTGGAAGACGCCGTAGGGGAGGTTGTCGAGGGTGAAGCCGCAGCCCTCGGGGACCGGAACCCAGCTCACCCGAGGTCTCCCTGCGGTCCGCGTCCGCTCCAGCTCCAGGCGTAGCGGCCGTCGTCGGCGGCCCGGCCGCCCTCGGCCAGGTCCAGCGGGCGGAAGGTGTCCACCATGACCGCCAGCTCGTCGAAGAACTCGGCGCCGATGCTGCGCTCGTAGGCGCCCGGCTGCGGGCCGTGGGTATGCCCGCCGGGGTGCAGTGAGACCGAGCCCTGGCCGATGCCGGAGCCCTTGCGGGCCTCGTAGTCGCCGCCGGTGTAGAACATCACCTCGTCGCTGTCGACGTTGGAGTGGTAGTAGGGGACCGGGATCGACAGCGGGTGGTAGTCGACCTTGCGGGGCACGAAGTTGCAGATCACGAAGCCGTTGCCCTCGAACACCTGGTGCGCGGGCGGGGGCTGGTGCACCCGGCCGGTGATCGGCTCGTAGTCGCTGATGTTGAAGGCGTAGGGGTAGAGGCAGCCGTCCCAGCCGACCACGTCGAAGGGGTGGGTGGGGGTCACCAGCACGGTGCCGCCGATCCCGCCGCCGACCCGGTGCTTGACGTAGACCTCGGTGTCCTCGCCGGGGACGTCCTCGGCGAGCAGCGGCCCGACCGGGCCGCGCAGGTCGCGCTCGCAGAACGGCGCGTGCTCCAGCAGCTGGCCGTACGTGGAGAGGTAGCGCTTCGCGGGGGTGATGTGGCTGTTGGCCTCGATCGCGTACAGCCGCAGCGGGGCGTCGCCGGTGGGCAGCCAGCGGTGGGTGGTGGCCCGGGGGATGACCACGTAGTCGCCCGCGCCGACCTCGATGCTGCCGAAGACGCTCTCCAGCACGCCGCCGCCGGACTCGACGTAGACGCACTCGTCCCCTATGCCGTTGCGGTAGAGCGGCGAGGGGACGCCGGCGGCGACGTAGGAGATCCGCACGTCGGCGTTGCCCAGCACGGTCCGCCGGTCGCGGACCGGGTCGGCCTGCCGCCAGCTCTCGCCGGGGAAGAGGTCGTGCAGCCGGAAGTGGTAGGGCTTGAGCGGGTGGTTGGGCTCGGGCTTGTCCTCGGGCAGCCGCCAGACCCGGCTGTCCACCATCGCCGAGGGCAGGTGCCGGTGGTAGAGCAGCGAGGAGTCGGAGGAGAACCCCTCCTCGCCCATCAGCTCCTCGAAGTAGAGGCCGCCGGTTTCCGGGTCCCGGTGCTGGGTGTGCCTCTTCGGGGGGACCGCGCCCGCGCTGCGGTAGTACGCCACCTTCGCCTCCTGAGCGACCTGAGCGACATTGACCAGGGGTGTTGCCCGACAGGGCATCACTGAACCATACGGCAACGCTCAGGACACACGGATGTAACGATCAACCAGCCTTTCAGAAAGTTGCTGCAAGGTCTTTCCTCGGTGCTCACACCGCTGTTACGTTCCTCCCCAAGCCCGGTGCCGACCCATCCCCGGGATTCACCTTGAAGGAGTTCACAATGCGTCGTGGCATTGCGGCAGCCGTTCTGGCGGCAGCGATAGCGGTTTCTGCAAGTGCTTGCGGGAGCAGCACCAGCACCAGCAGTGGTTCCGGCGACAAGGCGAGCGCCGCCCCGGTCACCATCACCTGGTGGGACACCTCGGACGCCACCAACGAGGCGCCGACCTACAAGGCCCTGGTCGCCGCGTTCGAGAAGGCCAACCCCACCATCACGGTGAAGTACGTCAACGTCCCCTTCGCCGACGCCCAGACCAAGTTCCAGACCGCCGCGGGCAGCAAGGGCGCCCCCGACGTGCTGCGCGCGGACGTCGGCTGGCTGCCCGGCTTCGCCAAGGCCGGCTACCTGCTCCCGCTGGACGGCACCGTCGCCGCCGCCGACTCCGCCAAGTTCGAGCCGCAGCTGATCAAGCAGGCCACCTACCAGGGCAAGCTCTACGGCCTGCCCGAGGTCACCGACACCCTCGGCCTGATGTACAACAAGGCGCTGTTCGCCAAGGCCGGCATCACCGCCGCGCCCACCACCTGGGACGAGCTCAAGTCCGACATGGCGCTGGTCAAGCAGAAGGACGGGGTGGACGGCTTCGCCTTCAACCCGCAGTCCTACTACGCGATGCCGTTCCTGTTCGGTGAGGGCACCGACATGATCGACTCGACCTCCTCGAAGATCACCATCAACTCGGCGCCCGCGGTCAAGGCCATCGACACCATCAAGGGCCTGCTCGCCGCGCCCGGCGCGATGAAGCTGGACACCACCGCCAACGGCTACGCCAACATCATGGACGCCTTCGAGTCCGGCAAGGTCGCCTCGATCATCCAGGGCCCGTGGGAGACCACCAACGTCTTCAAGGGCTCGGCCTTCAGCGACACCTCCAACCTCGGCGTGGCCGAGGTCCCGGCCGGCTCCGCGGGCAAGGCCGGCGCCCCGGTCGGCGGCCACAACCTGGTCGCCTACGCCGGCTCGGACGCGGCCCACCAGGCCGCCTCGGAGAAGTTCATCGCCTTCATGACCTCGGCCGCCTCGCAGGTCACCATCGCCACCAAGAACGCCACGCTGCCCACCCGCAGCGACGCGTACACCCCGGCGGTCACCGCCAACCCGGGGATCGCCGCGTTCCAGCCGGTGCTCGCGGCCGGCGTGGCCCGGCAGGCCGTGCCCGAGTACAGCTCGCTCTACGGCCCGCTGCAGACCGACCTGACCAAGATCCTGTCCGGCCAGGAGTCCACCCAGCAGGGCCTGGACAACGTCGCCGCGGCGACCAAGAAGCTGCTCCCGGACTACACCACCTCGTGACGCCCCGGCCCGGCGGCGCCGTCCCATCCGGGCGGCCCCGCCGGGCCCCTGCGCGGCCCCACCCACCCAGCAGAGCCCAGACCAGCAGAGCCAACGCCAGCAGAGCCGAAGAGGTGTCAGACCGATGACCGTCGCCGTCCAGGGCAGAGCCCGCAAGGAGCGCCGCGACCGTGAACCCCGGGCGGGGCTGCTCGCCCGACTGCGGCGCTCGTACGACCAGCACTGGTACGCCTGGGTGATGTGCACCCCGGTCGTCGTGGTCCTGGGCACCCTGGTCGGCTACCCGCTGGTCCAGGGCGTGTTGCTGACCTTCACCAACGCCAACAGCCTGAACGTCGGCCGGACCATCGGGGTCAACCACATCCCCGACAGCTACACCTGGATCGGCTTCCACAACTACGTCGACCTGCTCACCGGCAACGACAACCAGCTGGTCCCGCACTTCGTCTGGACCATCGCCTGGACCTTCCTCTGCGTGGCACTGACCGTCAGCACCGGTCTCGGCCTCGCCGTGCTGATGAACCGCAGGATGCGCGGACGCACCTTCTACCGGATCCTGCTGATCCTGCCCTGGGCGGTGCCCACCTTCGTCACCGTCTTCTCCTGGCGGCTGCTGCTCAGCGAGGGCGGCGCAGTCAACGCCCTGCTCGGCACGCTGCACCTGCCCGAACCGAACTGGCTCAGCGACCCGCTGGCGATGAAGGCCGCCGCGATCCTGGTCAACACCTGGTGCGGGGTCCCGTTCATGATGCTGTCCTTCCTCGGCGGACTGCAGTCCATCCCCAGCGAGCTGTACGAGGCCGCCGAGATGGACGGGGCGACCCCCTGGCAGCGCTTCACCCAGGTCACCCTGCCGGGGCTGCGCCCGGTCAGCAGCACGGTCACCCTGCTCGGCATCATCTGGACCTTCAACCAGTTCACCGTCATCTACCTGCTGTTCGGCGCGACCGGCGGGGACAGCGTGCAGATCCTGGTCACCTACGCCTACCAGCTGTTCTTCGGCCAGATGCCGCAGGACTACGCCGGATCGGCCGCGGTCGGGGTGATCTGCCTGTCCATCCTGGTGGTCTTCACCGCCTTCTACCGCCGCTGGCTCTCCCGGAACGAGGCGAACGCATGAGCACCGTCACCACCACCGTCGACACCCCGGCCGCCGCGGCCGACGCCGACCGGGCCCGTCCCGGCCGCCGGCCGCTGCGCCGCGGCGAGCGCGGCCCGCTGGCCTCGGTCGGCCTGCACGGGCTGCTCAGCGTCGCCGCCTTCGTCGCCGCCTTCCCGGTGTTCTGGATCCTCTACATCTCGCTCGGCTCGCAGGAGAACGACTACCTGCACCCCGGCAAGATCCTCGGCCGGATGACGCTGTCCAACTACAGCTTCGTGGTGAACCACACCGGCTTCGGCACCTGGATGCTCAACTCGCTGGTCGTCGGCGTCGGGACGATGCTGCTGGGCGTGCTGATCGCGGCCAGCGCCGGCTACGCGGTGTCGCGGATGCGCTTCCCCGGCCACCGCCCGCTGATGTACACCTTCCTGCTGACCCAGATGTTCCCGGTGTCGGTGCTGATGGTGCCGCTCTACAAGATCATGGCCGGGCTCGGCCTGCTGGACACCTACCAGGGCCTGATCCTGATCTACTGCTCCACCGCGGTGCCGTACTGCGCCTGGCTGCTCAAGGGCTACTTCGACACCATCCCGGTGGAGATCGACGAGGCCGGACGGATCGACGGCCTCTCGCCGTTCGGCACCTTCTGGCGGCTGATCGTGCCGCTGGCCCGTCCCGGCCTGTCGGTGGCGGCGTTCTACACCTTCCTCACCGCCTGGGGCGAGGTCGCCTTCGCCTCGCACTTCATGCTCTCCGAGGACAAGTACACGCTGGCCGTGGGCCTGCAGACCTACATCAGCCAGTACAACTCGCAGTGGAACTACATGGCCGCCAGCGCGGTACTGATCGCGCTTCCCGCCGGTGTCGTCTTCTACCTGGTACAGAAGCACCTGGTGACCGGCCTCACCGCCGGCGGCACCAAGGGCTGACCAGCCCTCACCCTCCTGTCCCTGACCGCCCCACAACCCTCCAAGGGATCCCCATGACCAGCCAGCACCCCGCCGACCCGACCGCCCCCGCCGCCACCGGCGCCGGTCGCAGAGCCGACGGCTGGTGGCGCGACGCGGTGATCTACCAGGTCTACCCGCGCAGCTTCGCCGACGCGGACGGAGACGGCATGGGCGATCTGGAGGGCGTCCGCGGCAGGCTGCCCTACCTGCGCGAGCTGGGGGTGGACGCGGTCTGGCTGTCCCCCTACTACGCCTCCCCGCAGGCCGACGCCGGGTACGACGTCTCCGACTACCGGGTGATCGACCCGATGTTCGGAGACCTCGCCGACGCCGAGCGGCTGATCGCCGACGCGCACGGTCTCGGCCTGCGGGTGATCGCCGACCTGGTCCCGAACCACTGCTCGGACCAGCACACCTGGTTCCGGCAGGCGCTGCGCGAGGGCCCCGGCAGCCCGCTGCGGAGCCGGTTCCACTTCCGTCCCGGCCAGGGCGCGGACGGCGAACTGCCGCCCAACGACTGGGAGTCCGTCTTCGGCGGCCCGGCCTGGACCCGGACCGGCAACCCGGACGGCACCCCAGGGGAGTGGTACCTGCACCTCTTCGCCCCGGAGCAGCCGGACTTCAACTGGGACAGCCGCGCCGTCGCCGACGAGTTCCGCTCGGTGCTGCGGTTCTGGCTGGACCTCGGCATTGACGGCTTCCGGATCGACGTCGCGCACGGCCTGGTCAAGGCCCCGGGCCTGCCCGACACCGGCACCCACGACCAGCTGCGGCTGCTCGGCAACGACGTGCTGCCGTTCTTCGACCAGGACGGCGTGCACGAGATCTACCGCGACTGGCGCCGGATCCTGGACGAGTACGGCACCGACCCGGCCACCCGCCGGATCGCCGTCGCCGAGGCCTGGACCCCGACGGTCCAGCGCACCGCCAACTACCTGCGCCCCGACGAACTGCACCAGGCCTTCAACTTCCAGTACCTGGGCACCGCCTGGGACGCCGGGAAGCTGCGCGCGGTGGTCGACGCCACCCTGGACGCGATGCGCCCGGTCGGCGCCCCGGCCACCTGGGTGCTCTCCAACCACGACGTGGTGCGCCACCTCACCCGGCTCGGCGACGGCGCCGACCGCGAGCAGGACCTGCGCCGGGCCCGTGCGGCGACCCTGCTGATGCTGGCGCTGCCCGGCTCCGCCTACGTCTACCAGGGCGAGGAGCTGGGCCTGCCCGAGGTGCTCGACCTGCCCGACCGGGTCCGCCAGGACCCGGCCTTCACCCGGGCCAAGGGCACCGGCGCCGAGGGCCAGGAGGGCATGCGCGACGGCTGCCGGGTCCCCATGCCGTGGTCCGGGACCGAGGCCCCGTACGGCTTCGGCCCGGTGGCCGAGGGCCCGAGCTGGCTGCCGCAGCCGGCCGAGTGGGCCAAGCTCAGCGTCGAGGCGCAGACCGGCGACCGCGACTCCACCCTGGAGCTCTACCGCAGCGCCATCGCCGCCCGCCGGGCGCACCCGGCGCTGGGCGCGGGCGACGCGGTGGAGTGGCTGGACGACCTCCCGACCGGGGTCCTCGGCTTCCGCCGCAGCGCTGCTGACGGGGCGTTCGCCTGCACCGCCAACACCGCCGACCAGGCGGTGCGGATCGCCGCACCGGGACGGCTGCTGCTGGCCTCCGCGCCGGTCACGGTGCTGGACGGGGAACTGCTGCTGCCCGCGGACACCACCGTCTGGTGGGCCGTCTGAGATGGCCGTACCCCTCCCGGCGGGCGGCCCGGCCGGCCCGCCGGCGCCGCCCACGGCCCGGCTCGCCGACATCGCCGCCCAGGCGGGGGTGAGCGAGGCCACCGTCTCCCGGGTCTTCAACGGCAGGGCGGGGGTCTCCCCGACCACCCGTCAGTCCGTGCTCGCAGCCCTGGACGTGCTCGGCTACGACCGGCCGGTGCGGCTGCGGCAGCGCAGTGCCGGGCTGATCGGGCTGATCACCCCGGAGCTCAACAACCCGATCTTCCCGGCCCTGGCCCAGGTGATCGAGCAGGTGCTGACCCGCTACGGCTACACCCCGCTGCTCTGCACCCAGACCCCCGGCGGCTCCACCGAGGACGAGTTGGTGGACATGCTGGTGGAGCGCGGGGTGACCGGCATCGTCTTCGTCTCCGGGCTGCACGCCGACAGCACCGCGGACACCGACCGCTACACCCGGCTGACCGGCCGCGGCGTGCCGTTCGTGCTGATCAACGGGTACAGCGAGCAGATCTCCGCGCCGTTCGTCTCCCCGGACGACCGGGCCGCGATGCGGATGGCGGTGCAGCACCTGGTCGAACTGGGCCACGAGCGGATCGGCCTGGCGCTGGGCCAGGCCAGGTTCGTCCCGGTGTTGCGCAAGCTGGAGGGCTTCACCGCGGCCTGCGCCGAACTGCTCGGCCAGTCCGAGCAGGAGAGCGGGAGCAGGATCCAGCACACCCTGTTCAGCGTCGAGGGCGGACACGCCGCGGCCGGCGCGCTGCTGGACGCCGGCTGCACGGCGGTGGTCTGCGGCAGCGACCTGATGGCCTTCGGGGTGATCCGCGCGGTCCGCCAGCGCGGGCTGTCGGTGCCGGGCGAGGTGTCGGTGGTCGGCTTCGACGACTCCCCGCTGATCGTCTTCGCCGACCCGCCGCTGACCACGATCCGGCAGCCGGTCGAGGCGATGGGCGCGGCGGCGGTGGACGCGCTGCTGGAGGAGATCAACGGCAACGGGATGCACCGCGCCGAGTTCGTCTTCCAGCCCGAACTGGTGGTCCGCGGCTCCACCGGCGCGGCCCCGCGGTAGGCCGGTCGGCCGGGGGCCGGCGGAGTGGGAGCCGGGCGGCGGTGCCTCGCCGCCCGGCGCCCGCGGCGGTCCGGAGAAAACCCCTGGACCGGGGCCGGGTGCGGGCGCGAGGATCGTTGGTCCACCCCCCTTTCGCTGAACCCCCGTCAGGATCCGCGTGCTCTCCAGCTACCGCAGTCTCTTCAGCACCCCCGGCAGCCCGGCCATGGCCCTGGCCGGGCTGCTCGCGCGGTTCCCCACCGGGATGATCGGGGTCGGCGCGGTCTTCATGATCACCGGGGCCCGCGGCTCCTACGCCCTGGCCGGCTCGCTCTCCGCCACCGTCCTGGTGGTGGTCGCCGCGGCCGGCCCCCAGCTGTCCCGGCTGGTCGACCGCCACGGCCAGGCCAGGGTCGCCGTTCCGGCCCAACTGCTGGCCTCCGGCGGGGCCCTGGCCGAGCTGCTCTGCCTCCGCCTGGACGCCCCCGACTGGACCCTGTTCGTCGGCGCCGCCTGCTCCGGCCTCGGCCCCAACGTCGGCGCCCTGTCCCGGGCCCGCTGGGCCGCCATGCTGGACGGCGACGAGGCGGCGCTGCACAGCGCCTACTCCTTCGAGACCGTCCTGGACGAACTCTGCTTCGTGCTCGGCCCGCTGGCCGCGACCGTGCTGGCCACCGCGGTCTTCTCGGCGGCCGGCTTCCTGGTCGCGGTCCTGCTGTTCCTGGTCGGCACCCTCTCCTTCTGCGCCCAGCGCCGCACCGAGCCGCCGGTGCGTCCGGTCACGCCCGGCGCCCGCGGCTCCGCGCTGGCGTCGCCGGGACTGCGGGTGCTGACCGGGGTGCTGTTCGCGATGGGCACCCTGTTCGGGACCATCGAGATCACCACCATCGGCTTCGCCCAGGCCCACGGTCACAAGTCGGCGGCCAGCCTGGTCCTCGGCTGCTACGCGCTGGGCTCACTGCTCTCCGGCCTGGTCTTCGGGGTCTGGAAGCCCCAGGGCAGCCTGCCCCGGCGGCTGCTGCTCTGCCTGCTGCTGATGAGCGCGGCGCTGGTCCCGCTGCCCTTCGCGGACGGCCTGCCGCTGGTGGCGGCGGTGCTGCTGGTGGCCGGGCTGACCACGGCGCCGACCATGGTCACCGCGATGGGCCTGGTCCGTGGCCTGGTTCCGGCCGCGAAGCTGACCGAGGGCTTCAGCTGGGCGATCACCGGGCTGCTGCTGGGGGTGTCGGCCGGGGCCGCGGCCGGCGGCTGGGCGGTGCAGCACCTCGGCGCGGGCGCCGGCTACCGGCTCCCGGCCGCGGCGGCCGCGGTCGCCCTGCTGACCGCCCTGTCCGGGTTCCGGGCGCTGCGTCCGGGCGGCGGTCCCGGGGCCGTACCGGAACCGGCTCGGCGCACGGAACCTCGCGAAGCGTCGGGCGAGGCCGCCCACGTGCAATAAGGTGCGATGCTGTACACCAGTTCCCGGGGGGCCGGCCCCGGGGCCGGGACGACGACTGGGGAAGTCTTCTTGAACACAGCGCGGCTGTCGGACATCGCAGCACAGGCGGGGGTGAGCGAGGCCACCGTCTCCCGTGTCCTGAACGGCAAGCCGGGGGTCTCCGCCACCACCCGGCAGACGGTGCTGGCCGCTCTGGACGTGCTCGGGTACGAGCGCCCCACCCGGCTGCGGCAGCGCAGCGCCGGGCTGATCGGCCTGATCACCCCGGAGTTGAGCAACCCGATCTTCCCGGCCTTCACCCAGGTGATCGAGCAGGTGCTGACCCGCTACGGCTACACGCCGGTGCTCTGCACCCAGACCCCCGGCGGCTCCACCGAGGACGAGCTCGTGGAACTGCTGGTGGAGCGCGGGGTGACCGGCATCGTCTTCATCTCGGGACTGCACGCGGACACCACCGCCGACACCGAGCGCTACGCCAGGCTCACCGGCAAGGGCGTCCCCTTCGTCATGATCAACGGCTTCAGCCCGCGGATCGCCGCGCCGTTCATCTCGCCGGACGACCGGGCCGCGATGCGGATGGCGGTGCAGCACCTGGCCGGGCTCGGCCACCGGCGGATCGGCCTGGCCGTGGGCCCGGCCCGGTTCGTCCCGGTGGAGCGCAAGCTGGAGGGCTTCGACGAGGCGATGCGGACCCAGCTGGGGATGACCGCGGCCGAGGCGGCGGAGCTGGTCCAGCACTCGCTGTTCAGCGTGGAGGGCGGTCAGGCCGCGGCCGGTGCGCTGCTGGACCGCGGCTGCACCGCGATCGTCTGCGGCAGCGACCTGATGGCCTTCGGCGCGATCCGCGGCGCCCGCTCGCGCGGGCTCTCCGTCCCCGGCGACGTCTCGGTGGTCGGCTTCGACGACTCCCCGCTGATCGCCTTCGCCGACCCGCCGCTGACCACGATCCGGCAGCCGGTCGAGGCGATGGGCGCGGCGGCGGTGAACGTGCTGCTGGAGGAGATCGGCGGAAACCCGGTGCAGCGCGGTGAGTTCGTGTTCCAGCCGGAGCTGGTGGTACGCGGTTCCACCGGCGCGGCCTGCACCCGGGACTGAGCACAGCCTGACAAGGAGAAGGGGTGGGCGGCCCGTCGCGGGCCGCCCACCCCTTCTCCTGACTGTCGGTCAGCCCTGTTCGGGCTCCTGCTCCAGACCCAGCGCGCCCAGGTAGAGCCCGAGCACCAGCCGGGCCACCGTCGGGTAGGCGCCCAGCGGCTCGGACGCCTGGCACTCCGCCTCCGACGCCTCGGTCTTCACCAGCTCCGGGTCGGCCTCGGGGCCGAACAGGTAGGGCGCCAGCGCGGGCTGCGCACAACCGGTCTCGCGCAGGTGCGCCGCCGCCGCGGCGACCGCGCCCGGCTCGTCCAGCGCCGCGGCGACCACCGGCACAGCCAGCCGCGCGGCCAGCAGCACCCCGGTCACCTCGGCCAGCCGCAGCGCCTCGGCGCCGCCGACCGAGCCGAGCACGATGCCGTCGGCCGAGGTGTTGATGGCGAACAGCCGGGCCCGGTCGGCGCGGGCGAGCCCGGCCTCGGACAGCCGGACGTGCAGCGCCTCGGCCAGCAGCGGGTGCGGGCCGAGCGCGTCGGTGACCTTGAGTTCGGTCTCCAGGCCGAGCTGCAGCTCGGCCAGCGCGGCCTGCAGTCCTTCGTGCGGGCCGGACAGCAGCGGCACGACCACCGGGGCGGGCAGTCCGGCCGCGACCGACTCGGCGAGCTGCGTCGCCAGGGTGGCCGACTCGTCGCCGGTGGAGGTCAGGTAGCCGACCCGGGCGTTGATGCCGGGCTGCTCGCCGCGGATCAGCGAGAGCAGCTCGTCGGCGATCTGCTGGGCGGCCGGGGTGGCCTCGGCGGGCACCGCGACGAGCAGGGCGGGGGCGTCAGCGGCTATCTCGTGCCGCTCGGGGCGACGGTGACGGCCGCGGGCCGCCCGCGTGCCGGGCGTGCGGACGGGCAGCGGGGTACTGGAGGAGGCGGCAGTGCTCATGTCGGACGATCGTAGGTCATGTGTGCGGAGGGCTGAAGCCGGGCACCCGCTTTGCGGGGATGCAACCGGCTCAGGGTGAGCAGCGTCACATAGATGGATGGTGCACATGATTACTGACTGTGCGTCACTGCGGAAACGCAGGCCGTGGATCTTGGTCGCTGACCGCATCGGACAGCGCAGCAGTGATAGCCCTGAGCGACGACCAGCGCGTTAAATGCCCGTTTCGATCCGTCAATGTGCAGGTCCGGAGGAGAAGTTGTCACATGTGGTGAACGCACGTGCACTCGCATAAGCACCTGCACGTGCACCTGCACAGGCGATATCATTACGTGCAGTGAGGCTCTCTTCTTGCCCCATCCTGCACAGCTCGCACATCCGGGAGACACCAATGGGTCGCATGTACAACGGCATGGCTGCCACGGAGATCGACGGGGTCGTCTGGCAGAAGAGCCGCCTGAGCAACTCGCAGGGCGACTGCGTCGAACTGGCTCGGCTGCACGACGGGGATGTCGCGGTCCGCAACTCCCGCTTCCCGGAGGGTCCCGCGCTCATCTACACGCGGGCGGAGATAGCGGCCCTGCTCGATGGGGTGAAGAAGGGTGAGTTCGACCACCTGGCCGAACAGCTCTGAACAGTCCGGATCCGAACGATCTGTGCGCGCGCCCAGGGGATGGGGCGCGCGCCTTTTTTTGAGCCTTCGCGGGGGTGGAGCTCCGAGCGGCGGTACCGAGGGCGGACGGCCGCTCAGTACCGCCGCCCGTCGTTCCCGGGCGGGCTGAGGGGCTGCTGTACTGCCTCGGGCAGTTCGAAGGTGGCCCAGACCACCTTGCCGGCGGCGACCGGGTGCCAGCCCCAGGAGTGGCTGAACGAGTCGACCAGGTGCAGTCCGCGTCCCGACTCGGCCACCCAGTCGGCCTCCCGGGCCACCGGGCCGTTGCTGCTGGGATCGGACACCGCGCACACCACCTGCGGAACCCGGCGAACCAGGCTGAGGCGTATCAGTGGTGACGAACAGTCATTGAACGCGGCGTCCAGGGCGGTGCCGCGCCGGCCCCAGGGGCTGCTGCGCTGCTCGGGCACCGAGGCGGAGGCCAGCGCGTGCCGCAGGGCGTTGGTCACCAGCTCGCTCGCCACCAGCGCGATGTCGTCGAAGAGGCCGCCGAGGCCCCAGCGGTTGAGCGTGAGCTTGGTGAACTCCCGTGCGGTGCGCACGGATTCATGGCGGGGGGCAAGGGCGCAGTTGACCACGTCGGGGTCCGCGGCCAGGGCCGGGCTCAGGCCCATGAAGAGCTCCTCCCATAAGGGCGCTGCTACAGGCATCTCTGCCGGTGTCGGCCCTGTCGGGGTCGCGCGCACTATGCCGGGAACCGCCTCGCCCGCGACCTGCGCGGAAGGCGTGCTCTCGACGTGGCGTGAGGGGGGAGCGTCGTCCCCGCAGGACTGCCAGTGGGTGTGCAGGTGCACGTGCATCATGGTCCTCCCCGCATACGTCAGATGCAAGAGTGGATTCACGTGCATGTGCGACACGAGCAAATGCACGTGCAGATTCATATGCAGGGAGTAGTCTCTTGGTTGCTCGCCGGAAGCGATGGGCCCCTGCGGTCTCAGGTACTTGACACCGACGTGTCCATTTCGGGACCCTTCGCCACCGGACAGTGGCAGACTGTGCGCTGATTTCACCGGGTGGAGGTTCGACGGAATGACCACTGTTCAGCCGGGCGGCTCGGGGAGCGGCTCGATGGTGCGCCGTATCCTCCTCGGCTCGCAGCTGCGCCGGCTGCGCGAGGCCAAGGGCATCTCCCGCGAGGACGCCGGCTACACCATCCGTGCCTCCGAGTCCAAGATCAGCCGGATGGAACTGGGCCGGGTCAGCTTCAAGGAGCGGGACGTCACCGACCTGCTCAGCCTCTACGGGGTGGACGACGAGACCGAGCGCTCCGCCCTGGTGAACCTGGTCCGCGAGGCCAACCAGGCCGGCTGGTGGCACAGCTTCGGCGACGCCATGCCCAACTGGTTCCAGACCTACGTCGGCCTGGAGGAGGCCGCCGCCCTGATCCGCACCTACCAGGTGCAGTTCATCCCCGGCCTGCTGCAGACCGAGGAGTACGCCCGCGCCATCATGCTGCTCAACCGCCCCAACCTGGACTCCGGCGAGGTCGACCGCCGGATCAACGTCCGCACCAGGCGGCAGAAGCTGCTCGCCGACGGCAACGGCCCGCGGCTCTGGGCGGTCGTGGACGAGGCCGCGCTGCGCCGCCCGGTCGGCGGCCCCGCGGTGATGAAGCTCCAGGTGCAGCGGCTGATCGACGCGGCCGAGATGCCCAATGTGGTGGTCCAGGTGATGCCGTTCCGATTCGGCGGGCACGCCGCCGAGAGCGGGGCCTTCACCATCCTCCGCTTCCCCGAGCAGGACCTCCCCGACGTGGTCTACCTGGAGCAGCTCACCAGCGCGCTCTACCTGGACAAGCGCGACGACGTGGACCAGTACATCCAGGTGATGGAGCGGCTCAGCGTCGACAGCCTGACCCCGGAAGGCAGTGTGGAGCTGCTGTCCGCACTCCTCAAGGAGATGTAGGACAGCAGCTCCGTTCCGCTGTTCGGCCTGCTCGGCCGTGCGGCCTACTCGACGCCGACCCGCTGCTGCTCCGGCAACGCGTAGTCGGGCACCGGGTGGCGCACCGACCTGGCCGCCCGCCGGTCCTGCACCGTGCCGGTCAGGGTGACCAGCAGGCCCAGCAGCGCCACCCCGGCCACCACGCCCAGCGCGTGGTGGTACCCGCTCAGCTGGCCGCTCCTGCTGCCGCCCGAGCCGCTCGCGCCGGCCGTCACCACCGCCGTGACCACGGCGAGCACGATCGCCCCGCCGACCTGGATCGCGGTGTTGACCAGCCCGGAGGCCAGGCCCTGCTCGGCGTCCTCGACGCCGGAGGTGGCCTGGATGTTGAGCGAGGGGAAGACCAGCGCGAAGTGCACCCCGAGCAGCACCATCGACGGCAGGATCACCGTCGGGTAGCTGCTGTGCTCGCCGATCCGGAGGAAGTTGAGGTAGGCCAGCAGTGCGGCCGGGAAGCCGACCAGCATCAGCTTGGTGGTCCCGAAGCGGTCGACCAGCGCGCCCATCCTGGTGGCCGAGGCCGCGACGATCACCCCGGCCGGCAGGAAGCCCAGCGCCATCTGCAGCGCGGACCAGCCGAGCAGGGTCTGCAGGTAGAGCGTGGCGATGAACTGGAACCCGACGTACGCGCCGAACAGCGCGAGCGCGCCCAGGTTGGCGCGGGCGACCGGGGCGTTGCGGAAGATGCCCAGCCGCACCAGCGGGTGCGCGGTCCGCTGCTCGATCCGGACGAACGCGGTGAACAGCACGGCGACCAGGATCAGCGAGACCGCCGTGCGCAGGCTGCCCCAGCCGACGCCCTGGGCCTGGGTGACGGTGTAGACGAGCAGCAGCAGCCCGCCGGTGGCGGTGACCGCCCCGGCCAGGTCGTAGCCGCGGCCCTCGCGCGGCGGGGTGGGCTGCCGCGGAATCAGCCGGATCCCGGCGAACAGGGCCAGCAGGGCGAGCGGGAAGGGCATCAGGAAGGTCCAGCGCCAGCCGACCTCGGTCAGCAGCCCGCTGAGCACCAGGCCGAGCGAGAAGCCGCTGGCGCCGCAGGTGGTGTAGATGCTGAGGGCCCGGTTGCGCTGGTGGCCCTCCTTGAAGGTGGTGGTGATGATCGAAAGCCCGGCCGGGGCGGTGAACGCGGCGGCGACGCCCTTGACGAAGCGGGTGGCGATCAGCATCCCGCCGTCGTCCACCAGGCCGCCGAGCAGCGAGGCGACGGCGAACACGGCCAGCGCTACCAGGAACACCCGGCGCCGTCCCAGCAGGTCGGCGGCGCGTCCGCCGAGCAGCAGCAGTCCGCCGTAGCCGAGGACGTAACCGCTGACCACCCACTGCAGTGCGTTGGTGCTCAGGTCCAGATCGGTGCGGATGGACGGCAGGGCGACGCCGACCATGGACACGTCCAGGGCGTCGAGGAACAGGGCGGCGCAGAGGACGACGAGGGTGCCCCAGAGGCGTGGACTCCAGGCGGGGGCAGGTGTCGGTGAGGTCATGGGCAAGAGACTACATGCACATGCATTCAATGCAAGTGAACTTAATGTTTCGTCATAAGGTGCCTGTGCATGTGCTAGGGTGGCGACGTGACCACCGGTGAGCCCGAACTCGTCGATGCCTGGCGCGAACTGCTCGCCCGCCAGGCCGCGACCGCCTGTGCGCTGGACCGCGAGCTGGGCGAGCGGCACGGCCTCGGCATGAGCGAGTTCGAGGTGCTGGAGCGCCTGGTCGAGGCCACGGCGGGGGACTGCACCGCCTCGCTGCGGATCCAGGAGCTGGCCACCTCGGTGCACCTGAGCCAGAGCGCGCTGTCCCGGCTCATCGCCCGACTGGAGAAGGGCGGCCTGGTCGAGCGCTCGATGTGCCCGGACGACCGCCGCGGCGTCATCGTCTGCCTCACCCCGGCCGGCCGGGACCGTCATGCGGAGGCGCGGCCCACCCACCGCTCGGTACTGGCCTCGATGATGACGGGCTGAACAACGGCCGGAACGGCCGGGAGCGCCGCTGTACGGCGTCCGCGGGCGGCGGATCAGCCGCGGGCGACTCCGGCCCGCGCCCGGGTGGCGGAGGCCGCCTGCTGGGCCGCGCGGACGGTCTCCTCCAGGAGGTAGCCGCCGCGGTTCTTCTCCGGGCAGGCGTCCGGCATCGCCGGGTGCCGCCCGATCACGATCACGCCGAGCACGATGCAGGCCAGGCCCACCGCCTCCCAGGCGAGCGCGCCCGGGGTGACCCGGAGCCGGTCGCCGAGGAAGCCCACGCCGCAGGCGATCCCGGCCAGCGGCTGGGCCGCGGTGAGCGCGGGCAGCGACATCTTCAGCGGCGCCGACTCGAACGCGCTCTGCACCAGGATCAGGCCGACCACGCCGATCGCGATCACCGTGTAGGTCTGCCAGCTGTGCAGCACCAGGAGCATCCCGCCGCGCTCGAACCGCTGTCCGGTGGTGCGGGTCAGCGCGTCCTGGAGGCCGTAGAGCAGTCCGGCGGCCAGGGCCAGCAGGGTGGCCTCCTCGAACAGCGGCAGCCGTCGGGCGATGGAGACCAGCAGCAGCCCGGCCCCGGCGACCACGCCGAAGACCAGCCAGTGCCGCAGCGCGCCCGCCTCGGTACCGCCGCCGGTCGGCTGGCCGCTGACGATGAACACGGTCACCCCGGCGGCCAGCAGCAGCACCCCGCCCCAGCCGGACCGGCCCAGGGTCTGCCGGGTGATCTTCCGGGCCAGGCCCATCGCGAACAGCAGGTTGGTCGCCAGCAGCGGCTCCACCAGGGAGATCCGCCCGGCCGAGAGCGCCATCGCGCTCAGCACCTGACCGCCGATCATGAACAGGATGCCGAGCAGCCACTCGCGCTGCCGCATCAGCCGCAGCAGCAGCCGGTAGGAGAGCATGTCCGACGGCGGGGCCTGCTGGGCGGCGTGCTGCTGCAGCACGAACCCGAGACCGAGCAGGCAGGCCGCGCCCACCGCGAGCAAGAAAACCGTCACGGCGTGTTCACCTCTGGTCCCGACCGGCTCGGTTGCGTGCGCACATCCTCAAGTCCCGCCTGCCCTCGAAGCAGCGGGGCATACCAGACCCGCCTCGAGGAAGCGTAGCGCGCTCCTCTGAGAAAGGCCTGAGCGTCGACCGAACGGATCCGGCCGCGAAGGTTTGAAACCGGGATCAGCTGATCGCGCGCAGACCGGGCACGAACGCCAGCAGCACCGGGGCCCCCAGCGCGGTCAGCGAGAACACGGTGAGCCGCAGCCGGTGCAGCACCGGCAGCCGGTGCGGGTCGGCCATCAGCCGGTCGATCCGGCCGGGTATCTCGGCGAACGGGGACGGGCAGGCCGCGTCCGGGCCGACCGCCGTGTTCAGCTCGACCAGGGCCAGCGCGGTGGCCATCCGCCCGTGCCGCCGGGCCGCCGAGTCGTCCGCGGCCAGCTCGACCAGCCGGCCGACCTGCTCCCGGAACAGCCGGAAGATCTCCACCCCGGGGAAACCGCTGCTCAACGCCTCCGCGCACTGCAGCAGCCAGTGGTGCCTGGCCCGGACGTGCCCGCGCTCATGGGCCAGTACCGCGGCCAGTTCGCGGTCGCCGAGCCGGTGCAGCGCCCCGGTGGTGACCACCAGCCGGGAGCGGTGGCCCGGCAGCGACCAGGCCCCGGGACGGGCGTTCTCCAGCACCACCAGGCGCTCCCCGGCCGGGCGCCGCCGGATCCCGGCGGGCCGGGCCAGACCGGACGGCAGCTCCGGCGCCTGCCGGGACAGCTCGCGGGCCCGGCGGCGGCGCAGCGCCCGCGCCGAACGCACCTCGCTGCCCAGCGACAGCGCGGTCCGCAGCCCGCCCACGGCGAACAGGCAGGCGGCGGCGACGGCCCAGGAACGGCCCCAGGGGAAGCCGTAGGCCGCCGCTACGCCGTTCGGAGCACCGGAGAAGAGCAGGGCGTGCGCGTCGGGCCAGGCCGCGGCGGCCGTCAGCACCAGCGCGATCCCGCAGCAGAGCAGCACCGCGACCACCAGGCACTGCCACGCGCCCAGCGCGAGCACCGGCTCGCGCTCCGCCCAGCGCGCGCGTGCCAGCAGCCGGGGGCCGGCCGTGGCCAGCACCACGGCGAGCAGCAGCAGCGCGGGAAGCGCGTTCAACGGGGCCTCCGCCGACAGAAGCAGGAGCACGCGACTCTGCGTACGGGGTCAACCTATGTGCCGCCGGGGCGCGGCGGTACGGCTTTCCTGCGGGCGTGACGCACACCACGCACCGGCGCCGCACCGGCCGTCACATCACCAGCAGCATGGTGAACATCCCGAGCCCCAGCACCATCCGGCAGGCGTGCGGCAGCTCCCGCGCGCCGAGCAGCCGCACCGCCACCGATCCGGCGCCCGCCACCGTGCCGGTCGCCGTCGCGCCCGCCGCCGGGGCGGCGATCAGCCGGACGCCGGACAGCAGCGCGTAGCCGCCGAAGAACACCAGCAGCCCGGCGGTCAGCGCCGGCAGCTCCGCGCCGCCCCCGCCGGACATCCCGGACATCCCGGCCATGCCGCCCGTGCCGGACATCCCGGCCGCGCCGGCCATCGCCAGCGCCATGTAGACCATCGCCAGGTGTCCGACCCCGTGGTACAGGTGGTGCCCGCGGTGTCCCGCGCCCTCGCGCGCCGCGGCCCACAGCGACCACAGCGCGGCGCCCCCGAACAGCACCGCCCACACCCCTACGGGAACCCCCCGGCCCAGCCCGTAGGGGAGCGCCATCGCCGCCATCCCCAGACCCTTGAGCGCCTCCGACCCGTCCAGCCGCCGTTCGGCCGGGGCCGCGCCGGGGCGCAGCGTCCGGCCCAGGCAGAACAGCCCGGTAGCCCCCATCAGGCCGACCAGCAGCCACCCCACCGTGCCGGAACCGTGCATCCGGGCTCCCCTCGCCCCCGGGGCCCCGGGCGGGGCCGGACTGGTACGACAGTCACCACCATGCCGCCGCAGTGCCCGTTCGCCACAGGGCGCAACAGGGGGCGCACGAGCGCAGGAGCACTCCCCGGGGTCCGGCGCCCCCGAGCCCCGGTGTACTCCGAATGGAGTACGCCGCCCTGCGCCTGCCTCCCCTGGACTACGTGCCGCGCTGCCGTGAATCATCCCCCGGTCTGTCTACCCGGCTGAAAGTGATCGTTAGGTTTGAGCGGCCAGAATCTCCAGGGGGGAGCCTGCGAACGTCCCACCTGGTGACACAGCGACCACAGCAGGGACGAGACCTCACCATGGGCCCACTGATCCGCCTCCCGATGCAGCGCCGTGCCGGAGCGAAGGCTCCGGCCGCGCCGCGCGCCGTGATCGTGTCCGCGAGCGTGGGCGCGGGGCACGACGCGGTGGCGGCGGAGCTGGCCGCGCGGCTGGAGGAGGCGGGCGTCGCCGTCGACCGGCACGACTTCCTCGACCTGCTGCCCGGCCCGGCCGGCGGCATCCTGGTCGGCTCGTACCACCGGATGCTGGACCGGGCCCCGTGGAGTTGGAAGCTGCTCTACGGCAGCCTCGACAACCACCGGATGATGAGCATGCAGGCGAGCCTGTTCACGGCCCTGGCCGGACGGGCGATGCGCAGGGCCGTCGCGGACGACGACGTCCGGATCGTGGTCTCCACCTACCCGCTCGCCAGCCAGGTCCTCGGACGGCTGCGCAGACGCGGCACGGTCGACAAGACCGTCCACACCTACCTCACCGACTTCTCGGTGCACCGGCTCTGGGCCTCGCCCGACGTGGACGCGCACCTGGCGGTCAACCCGATCCCGGCCGAGCAGGCCCGCGGCATCGGCTGCAAGGACGTCTCGGTGATCGCCCCGCTGGTGGACCGCCGCTTCACCCCGGTCACCGACCGGCTCCGCTACGCCGCGCGGGCCCGCTGGGGCCTGCCGCAGGACGCCAGGCTGGCGCTGCTGGTCGGCGGCTCCTGGGGCGCGGGTGAGATCGAACGCACCGTCAACGACGTGGAGGCGGCCGACCCCGGCCTGACCTGCCTGGTCGTCTGCGGCCGCAACGAGCCGCTGCGGGAGCGGCTGCTCGCGGCCGGGGTCCGGCACGCCTTCGGCTGGGTGGACGACATGCCCAGCCTGATGCACGCCGCGGACGTGCTGGTGCAGAACGCGGGCGGGATGACCGTCCAGGAGGCCGTCGCCAGCGGGCTGCCGGTGGTGACCTACCGCTCGATACCCGGCCACGGCCTGACCAACGCCGCGGCGCTGGACGAGGCGGGCGTCGCCCGCTGGGTCCGTCACCAGGGCGACCTGGCCGAGGCCCTCGCCGAGGCGCAGGCGGGCGCGGCGGCAGGCGCGGCGGCCGGGTCCGGCCCGGACGACCCGTCGGTGCTCCCCCTCCCGGCCCGGGAGGCCGCCCGCGTCCTGCTCGAAGCCGCGGGCATCCCGTACCCGGCGGCGGCTCCGGCAGCGGGTGCCGCTTCCGGCGCGGTGGCGCACCTCGCTACGGCGGCTGCCCGGCCCGGCGCCGGTGCGGCGTCCGCCGTTCCCGCTGCTGCTGCCGCTGCGGCGCCGGTCGCGATGGGAGGCGTCCGTTGAGCCGGTTGGTCAAAGCCGCTGCCACCCTCGCCGGAGGCCTCGCGCTCGCGCACGCCGCCCCCGCGGTCACCTCGGTCCAGCCGCTGGAGCCGCTGCGCACCCGCCTGCTGCCCCGCTACGCGGGCCTCGGCGACCCCGGCCACATCGCGCTGACCTTCGACGACGGCCCCGACCCGCTGTCCACCCCGCGCTTCCTGAAGCTGCTGGAGGCCCGCGGCGTCAAGGCCACCTTCTTCCTGCTCGGCTTCATGCTGGAGCGCGACCCCGGCCTCGGCCGGGAGATCGCCGCCGCCGGGCACGAGGTCGCGGTGCACGGCTACCTGCACCGCCCGATGCCGCTGCGCACCCCCGCCGCGACCCGGGACGACCTGCGCCGGGCGCACGCCCTGGTCGCCGACGCCACCGGCGAGACCCCGCGCTGGTACCGCCCGCCGTACGGCATCGCCAGCACCGCGGCGCTGCGCAGCGCCCGGCGGCTCGGCATGCAGCCGGTGCTGTGGACCAGCTGGGGCGCCGACTGGCGGGCCAGCGCCACCGGCAGCACGGTCTACGACACCGTCACCGGCAACCTCCGCGGCGGCGGCACGATCCTGCTGCACGACTCCGACTGCACCGCGGCGCCGGCCTCCTGGACGGCCACCCTCAGCGCGCTGCCCCGCATCCTCGACCACTGCGAGGAACGGGGCTGGAAGGTCGGCCCGCTGGCGGACCACTCGGTCCGGGCGCGCTGACAGATCCGTAGTGCGCCCGGGTCCTCCCCCCGGGCGCCCAGATCCTGCCCGCTCGGATCCCGCCCGCCCGCTCAGATCCTCCCGGCCGCGTGCAGCCGGCTGAGGAACCGCTTGGTGCGCTCGTGCTGCGGGTCGCCGAACACCTGCTCCGGCGGCCCCTGCTCCAGGATCACCCCGTCCGCCAGGAAGCAGACGTGGTCGGCCACGTCCCGGGCGAACGCCATCTCATGGGTGGCCAGCACCATGGTCAGCCCCTGCTCCTTGAGGTCGCGGACGACTTCGAGTACCTCGGCGACCAGCTCCGGGTCCAGCGCCGCGGTGATCTCGTCCAGCAGCAGCAGCCGCGGGTCGCCGACGATGGCGCGGACGATCGCGACCCGCTGCTGCTGGCCGCCGGAGAGCCGGTCCGGGTACTCCTTGGCCTTGGCCGCCAGGCCCAGCCGTTCGAGCAGCTCCATCGCCCGGCCGTCGGCCTGCTCCCTGCCCGTGCCGTGCACCCGGCGCGGGGCCAGGGTGAGGTTCTGCAGCACCGTCAGATGCGGGAACAGGTTGTACGCCTGGAACACCACACCGATCCGGCGGCGCACCGTGTCCGGGTCGACCCTCGGGTCGGTGATCTCCTCGCCGTCCAGGAAGATCGCGCCGTCGTCGATCTGCTCCAGCAGGTTGGCGCAGCGCAGCAGCGTGGACTTGCCGGAGCCGGAGGCCCCGATCAGCGCGGTGACCGTGTGCTGCGGCAGTTCCAGGTCGATGTCACGCAGGATCACGTTCTCGCCGAAGGTCTTGCGGACGGACTCCAGCCGCAGCACCGGTTCGGTCACGGACGGGCTGCTCATGCGAGGCCTCCCTGGCTGCGGCGGCGGTCCATCCGCCGGGTGACCCAGTCGGTGAAACGGGTCATCGGGATGGTGAGGACCACGAACAGCAGCCCGGCCACCACGTACGAGGTGAAGTTGAAGGTGCTCGCCTCATAGATGCGGGACGCGGCGACCGCGTCCACCGCGCCGCCGATGGACACCAGGCCGGTGTCCTTCTGCAGCGACACCATGTCGTTGAGCAGCGCGGGGACCACCCGGCGGACGGCCTGCGGCAGCACCACGAAGCGCATGGTCTGACTGTTGCTCAGCCCGATCGAGCGGGCCGCGGCACGCTGGCTGGGGTGCACCGACTCGATCCCGGCCCGGAACACCTCGGCCACGTACGCCGAGTAGTTGATCACCAGGGCCGCGCCGCCGAGCTTGATCGGGTCGTTGGTGACCCCGGTCAGCTGCAGCGCGGGCACGCCGAACATCACCAGCAGCAGCAGGATGATCAGCGGCAGCCCGCGGAAGAAGTCGACATAGGCGGTGGCCAGCAGCCGCAGCGGCAGGAACACCGGGCCGCGCAGGGTCCTGGCGGTGGCGATCAGCAGGCCGAGCACCAGCACCGACACCCCGCAGACCGCCAGCAGTTCCAGGTTGAGCACCAGGCCGCGGATGATCGACGGGAACGACGCCTTGGCATGGTGCCAGGAGAAGAAGGTCTCCTTGGTCCGCTGCCAGCCGGGCGAGCCGGTGATCACGAAGTACAGTACCGCGGCGGTGGCCAGGGTGCTGACGGTGGCGATCACTGCGGACCGCCGGGCCCGCGAGCGGCGGTACTGCTCGCGGGCGATCCGGCGTGCCGAGGGGGTGTACGGAAGCGGGTCCGCCAGGTCGGGAGCGGTCACTTCAGGACCGGTGCGGTGTCGGACGCCGGCAGCCACTGCTTGGCGATCTTGTCCAGCGTCCCGTCGGCCCGGAGCGAGTCCACCGCCTGGGAGACGCACGAGGTCAGCGCGCTGCCCTTGCTGAGCACCAGGCCGAACTGCTCGACGCCGCCGGTCGCCGCGTCGGCCGGGAACTGCCCGACCACCTTGGCCCCGGGCACCTGCACCGAGGTGACGTAGAACGCGGTGGGCAGGTCCACGATGATCGCGTCGACCTGGTGGTTCTTCAGCGCGGCGACGGCCAGGTCGGTGGTCTCGTACACCGAGGGGTGGGTGCTCGGCTTGACCACGTCGGTGGCCACGGTCAGCCCGGTGGTGCCGACCTGGGCGCCGATCTTGGCGCCCTTGAGCCCGGCGGCGTCGGTGATCCCGGAGTACGTGGAGCCGGACAGGGTGACCACGGCCTGGCGCACGTCGTAGTAGCCGGAGGAGAAGTCCACCGCGGTCCGCCGCTCGGCGCTGATCGAGACCTGGTTGATGTCGAAGTCGAAGGTCTTCACCCCGGGGGTCACCGCGTTGTTGAACGGCACCACGGCCCAGGCGACCTTGGCCTTCGGGTAGCCGAGGCGGTCGGCCACGGCGTAGGCGACGGCGGACTCGAAGCCCTTGCCGTTGGCCGGCTTGTTGTCCTGGAACCAGGGGTCGTACGCCGGGTTGTCGGTGCCGACCGTCAGGGTGCCGGAGGTGTGCGTCGGCAGCGCGCCCTTGGCGCAGGCCGCCACTGAGGCGGTGCCCGAGGCGGTGGCGGACGAGCTGCTCCCGGCCTGCGTGCTGCCGGCCTGCGGCGCACAACCCGCCAGCGCGAGCAGCGCTGCGCTCGCCGAGAGGACGGCAACACGGGTTCTGACGGTGGCGGTGGTCATCAGTTCAGCTCCTGTGGGGACGGCTTCCGGCGGAGGTCCGGAGCCACGGTTACCGCAGCGTACCCGGGGTGCGCCGTCGCAGTTCAGACGGCTCCCCGGCTGTCCCGCATCGTGGGCAGCGAGCGGGGCGCGGGCAACCGGGGGAGAGTGGGGGAGAGCGGGCGCCGCGGTTCCGGTCGACCCCTCCTTGAACAGAAGAACCTTCTGTATATACGGTGTCTTAACAACAGTTCCTCCGGTGCAGACAGGGTTGACATGCAAAATCTCTCGAATGCCACGGGCATTGCAGCGAACCCGGCCTGGACGCGGCTCAAGGGGGCGGTCGAGGCGCTCCGTCCGCTCCAGTCCAAGGACGGCTCCATCGACCTGAACTCGCGCGGCGCGGGCACCCGCGACGAGGCCGACGCCCTGCTCGCCGAGATCACCGCCGCCGTCGAGGAACTGGCCCCGCACTTCGAGCACGACGCCGACTACCTGCGCGCCGTCGGCGCCGACCTGCGCCGCTGGGGCTCCTCCGGCTACCCGGTCCCCGACTTCCTGGACTCGCTGCTGGCCTTCCAGCCGGCCGCGCAGCGCCAGGACGGCCTGCCGCACCTGGTCGTCTTCCCGATGTACACCCAGAACGGCAACCCGGACCGCAACCTGGAGGCGGTGCTGCTCAACGTGGTCTGGCCGGACTGGCTGGCCGAGCTGGAGCGCACCCGCTTCGACAACCCGATGTTCGTGCCGATCACCTTCACCGACTTCACCTCCGGCTACGACACCAACTCCGCGGTGCTCTTCCCGGAGACCGTCTCGGTCCGCGAGGCCCCCGAGCGCTTCACCTGGGGCGGCATCTTCTGCGACCGCGAGGCCGCCCGCTTCCGCGCGGTCAGCAGCTCCGCCGTCGACCTCCTCGGCCTGGAGATCCCGGAGGACGCCGCCGCGCTGCTCAAGGACCAGAAGCTGGCCGAGGAGACCTTCGTGCTCTGGGACCTGGTCCACGACCGCACCCACAGCCACGGCGACCTGCCGTTCGACCCCTTCATGATCAAGCAGCGCAGCCCGTTCTGGATGTACGGGCTGGAGGAGCTGCGCTGCGACCTGACCGCCTTCAAGGCCGCGGTCCAGCTGGAGCGGGAGGGCCACGCGCAGGGTCGCAACGTCCAGTTCGCGATCCTGTTCGACCGGATGTTCCGGTTCCCGGTCAGCGGCGGCCGGGTCCGCAACTACGACGGGCTGGGCGGCCAGCTGCTGTTCGCCTACCTGCACAAGCATGACGCGCTGCGCTGGACCGACAACCGGCTCCGGATCGACTGGGACCGCGTCGCCGCCGTCACCACCGACCTCTGCACCGAGATCGAGACCCTCTACCGGGACGGCATCGACCGCCCCAAGACCGCGCACTGGATCGCCGCGTACCAACTGGTCTCCCGGTACCTCACCCCGCACCCGGCCTCGGTCTGGGCCAAGGGCGCCGACGCGCTGCCGCTGACCGGGCACAGCGACAACAAGGCCCTCAACAAGGCGCTGTGCGACGCCGTCCTGCCGGACGAGTTCCCGCTCAGCATGTTCTTCGAGGCGCTGTCCAAGAAGCTCTCCGGGGTCATCGCCTCCACCTCCGGGATCACCGGTACCACCGGGTCCGCCGGTTCCGCTGCCGGCACCGGTACTGCCGGGTCCGCCGGTGGCAGCACCCTCGGGACCGCCGCGTGAGGCCGCCGCTGGACGGGCGCGTCGTCGCCGTCGCCGGGGCGACCGGCCCGGCCGGACACGCCACCGTGCGCGCCCTCGCCGCGGCCGGGGCCACCGTCTCCTGCGCCGGGACCGACCCGCGCCGACTGGACGCCCTGCTCGACAGCACCCGCCGCGCCGTCCCCGGCGCGACCGTGGTCGGCCAGGTCCTGGACCTGCTCGACCCGCAGGCCGCGCACGACTGGTCCGACCACATCGAGGCCGAGCACGGCAGCGTCGACGGCCTGATCCACCTGGTCGGCGGCTGGCGCGGCAGCAAGAAGTTCACCGACATCGACCTGTCCGACTGCGACTTCCTGCACGACCAGCTGGTCCGCACGCTGCAGCACACCACCCTCGGCTTCCACGACGCGCTGCTGCGCAGCCCGGCCGCGCGCTTCGCCATCGTGTCCGCGGCCGGCGCCGCCAAGCCCACCGCGGGCAACGCCGCCTACGCCACCGCCAAGGCCGCCGCCGAGACCTGGACCCTGTCGCTGGCCGACTCGTTCCGCAGCATCGCCGCCGCCGAGGAGGCGCCCGAGCGCGCCGCGGCTGCCATCCTGGTCATCAAGGCCCTGGTGACGCCGGAGATGCGCGCCGCCAAGCCCCAGGCCAAGTTCACCGGCTTCACGGACGTCGCGGACCTGGCCGACACCATCACCGACCTGTGGAACCGACCCGCAGCCGACCTGAACGGACAGCACCTGTGGCTGACACCCCGATGACCGACGCGGTACGCCGTCACGACCCCTCGGTACGGGGGTTCGCCAGCGACAACTACGCGGGCGTGCACCCGGAGGTGCTGGCCGCGCTCGCCCTCGCCAACGGGGGCCACCAGATCGCCTACGGCGAGGACGACTACACCGTCCACCTGCAGGACGTCTTCCGGCGCCACTTCGGCCCGCGGGCCGAGGCCTTCCCGGTCTTCAACGGCACCGGCGCCAACGTGGTCGCGCTGCAGTCCCTGCTGCCGCGCTGGGGCGCGGTGATCGCGGCCGAGAGCGCCCACATCAACGTCGACGAGTGCGGCGCCCCGGAGAAGGTCGCCGGGATCAAGCTGCTCACCGTGCCCACCCCGGACGGCAAGCTGACCCCGGAGCTGATCGACCGCCAGGCCTTCGGCTGGGGCGACGAGCACCGCGCCCAGCCGCTCGCCGTCTCGATCACCCAGAGCACGGAGCTCGGCACCCTCTACACCGCCGACGAGATCCGGGCCATCTGCGACCACGCCCACGAGCGCGGCATGCTGGTCCACGTCGACGGCTCCCGGATGGCCAATGCCGCGGCGTCGCTGAACCTCCCGCTGCGCGCCTTCACCACGGACGCCGGGGTCGACGTCCTCTCCTTCGGCGGGACCAAGAACGGCCTGCTGCTGGGCGAGGCCGTGGTCGTCCTCAACCCGGACGCGGTGCGGAACATCCTCTACCTGCGCAAGATGTCGATGCAGCTGGCCTCGAAGATGCGCTTCATCTCGGTGCAGTTCGAGGCGCTGCTCGGCGGCGACCTCTGGCTCCGCAGCGCCGGCCACGCCAACGCGATGGCCCGCCGCCTGGAAGCCGCCGTCCGCGAGGTCGACGGCGTCACCCTGGTCCGCCCGGTCCAGGCCAACGCCGTCTTCGCGCTGCTGCCCCGTGAAGTCAGCGAACGGCTGCAGAAGCGCTACCGCTTCTACTTCTGGAACGAGCACACCGGCGAGGTCCGCTGGATGGCCGCCTTCGACACCACCGAGGCCGACATCGACGCCTTCGCCGCAGCCATCCGGGAAGAGATGGCGAAGCAGCAGTAGCGAGGGACTCATAATCTTCATAACTATCTGGTCAATCCTCTAAGGATTCTTGTCCCCACTTGATCGGTCGTGTCCGATTGAGCGGGGAATGGCCTGCCTCACGGGCACCTAGGGTTCGCCTGTCACCAGCAGCGCGAATGAAGGAACCAACGTGGGACAGACAGGTATCCGGCGAACCCTCGGTGTGCTTGCCGCCGTCGCGACCGCGAGTACCGCGGTGCTGGTCGGAGCGGGCACCGCGTTCGCATCCGACCAACTCAACATGGGCGAGGGAGAATACGGACTCACCCTGCCCACCGCGGTCAACGGCACCTCTGTGGAGAAGGTGCTGCATGTCTGGGCCTCCCACGACCAGGGGGGTGAGATCCCGACGGCGACACTCACCGTGGACGTCAGCGGGCTCAACGGGGTCGCCACCGTTGACTGGCCCGCCAACTGCACCCACAGCGGGAGCACCGGAACGTGCACGCTGGAGCACCTGCCCGGCGCCAACGAGCCTGAGCAGTACCTGGGCCTCGGACTGAAGGCCGATCCCAAGGCCGCCGCTGGGGCCAAGGGCTCGATCGGGCTCAAGCTCACCGCACCCGGCTACGACGCCGTCGAGGACTCCTCGGACATCCAGGTCGGCTCGGGTGCGGACATGACCATCCAGCAGCTTCCGACGCTGACCCACGTCAAGGTGGGCTCCACTCTCAGCGAGCCGATCGAGTGGTCCAACACCGGCAACGAGACCGCGCCGTCCAGCGTCCTGACCTTCCAGACGACCGCCGGGCTCCAGTACAAGCAGAGCTTCAGCAACTGCCTGTACAGCAAGCCGGACGGCTCCCTGAAGATGGTCACCGCCGTGTGCACCGTCAACCAGCCGCTGGCACCGGGGAAGGCGCTGCGCCTGACCAGCGACATCAAGGTCGGCGTCACCAAGGAGGCTCGATACGCCTTGATGAGCGCGGCCGTCCTGCCCCCCGGCGACGCGAACACCGACACCCGGGGCTACGCCAAGGGCACTGGTGCCGCGCTGACGGCGGAGGCCGTCGTCAGCGCGGCCATCAGGCCGCAGGTCGCAGACATCAACCCACGTGACAGCTACACCGAGCTGGACATCACCGCGGACAACACGGCGGACTTCGCCGCCGTGGGCACCTCGCTGAAGGGCAACAAGGGCCAGACGGTCTCGGTCACGGTCGGCGCACGCAACAACGGTCCCGCGCTGATCTACGACCGCAGCGGCGGCGAGGGCACGGGCGGTTACAAGGTGACCTTCCCGGCCGGTGCGACGGTCACCAAGATCCCTTCGGACTGCACCCTCGACAACAGGACCGGGGTGAAGGGGCGCGGCCCCTACAACTGCCCGAGCGACTACGTCCAGGGGCCCGGCTACCAGAAGCTCGTGACCTTCAAGGTTCGACTCGACGCGCAACTGCACGATGCCAAGGGCACCGTCGCCCTCGACAACGAATACAGCTACATCACGGGCAAGCCCGCGAGTTACGACTGGGACAAGAACCCGGCCGACGACTCGGCGCCGATCGTGTTCAACGGCCCGGCGACCAAGCCCTCGGCGGGCACCACAGCCACGGCTTCCGGATCCGCGTCGGCCGCTGCACCCGCGCCGACCAGCGCCCAGGGCGGCGACCTGGCCCAGTCCGGCGGCGGCAGTGACAGCCTCCCGCTCGGCATCGCCGGAGCGGCCGCCGTCGCCATCGGCGCGGGCGCGGTGGTGTTCACCCGTCGCCGCAGGGCCGGCGTTCACCACTGACACCCCGACCCCAGGCTCGGCACGCGGCCCCGTCCACCGGTAGCACTCGCGACCGGAGGGCGGGGCCGCCGCGCGGCTGATTTGGACCTTGCCGTGGCGGCGTGTAGTGTTCTCCGAGTTGCCCCGTGAACGTGTGAAGCGTGTGGGTGCGACGAAATCCCTGGTCAAGCAGCATGGTGTTGTTTTGCTATGCCGTTTATCGGGAAATCGGCGGATTTGGCTTGTGGAGCTGGAATCCGCTAAGGTTTGAAACAGAACGAAGCGCCCGGAGGGTCCCGGTGAGGGTCCTGAAGGAAGTGTCCGTTCCTTGAGAACTCAACAGCGTGCCAAAAGTCAACGCCAAATGTTTCATTTGGCAGTAACTGTTTTATATAGCGAGGACGCAGTGCACGGGGCCGCCTATTCCGGTGGTTGCTGTGCCGCTCTTGCGTGATGACATTCACGGAGAGTTTGATCCTGGCTCAGGACGAACGCTGGCGGCGTGCTTAACACATGCAAGTCGAACGGTGAAGCCCTTC
>NZ_JBHFAB010000027.1:109153-110322 GCF_042510955.1 Streptacidiphilus cavernicola | reverse complement strand
TACGAGGCCGAGGACGGCATGCTCGGCGGCGGGGCCGCGGTAGTGGGACCCAACCGCACCATCGGCGACCTGGCCGGTGAGGCCTCCGGCCGCAAGGCCGTCACCCTGAACTCCACCGGCGCCTACGTCCAGTGGAACACCACCGACCCGACCAACACCCTGGTCACCCGGTTCTCCATCCCCGACGCCCCCGGCGGCGGCGGCACCACCGCCACCCTGGACCTGTACGTCAACGGCACCTTCGCCCAGACCATCACCTTGAACTCCAAGTTCGCCTGGCTCTACGGCGCCGAGACCGGCCCCGGCAACGACCCCTCCGCCGGCGGACCGCGGCACATCTACGACGAGGCCCACGTCGTCCTGAACACCCCCGTCCCGGCCAACAGCGTCATCCGGCTGCAGAAGGACGCCGCCAACACCTCCCAGTACGCGATCGACTACATCAACACCGAGCAGGTCGCCCCGGTCGCCAACCCCGACCCGACCCACTACCTGGTCCCGGCCGGCTTCGCCCAGCAGGACGTCCAGAACGCCCTGACCACCGTCGCCAACTCCGCCACCTACACAGGCGTCTACCTGCCCGCCGGCCAGTACCAGACCACCGGCAAGTTCCAGATCGGCCAAAAGGCCATCAAGGTCATCGGCGCCGGACCCTGGTACACCCAGTTCAGCACCGACCAGACCCAAGCCAACACCGACGCCGGATTCTCCGTCCAAACCAGCGCCAGCGGCTCCACCTTCTCCGGCTTCGCGTTCTTCGGGAACTACACCTCCCGCATCGACGGCCCCGGCAAGGTCTTCGACCTCACCGACGTCACCAACCTCACCATCGACAACATCTGGGTCGAACACACCGTCGTCGCCATCTGGGGCACCCACGTCAGTGGCCTGACCGCCACCAACATGCGCATCCGCGACACCTACGCGGATGGCATCAACCTCACCAACGGCTCCCAGAACAACCTCGTCTCCAATGACGAGGCCCGCTCCACCGGCGACGACAGCTTCGCGCTGTTCGCCGCCCAGGACCACAACTCCTCCGACCTGTCCGGCAACACCTTCCAGAACCTGACCGCGGTGACCCCGTGGCGGGCGGCGGGTGTGGCGGTCTACGGCGGGGAGAACAACACGCTGCAGAACCTGTACGTCGCCGACACCCTGACCTACGC
>NZ_JBHFAB010000027.1:0-109053 GCF_042510955.1 Streptacidiphilus cavernicola | reverse complement strand
GTCCGGCAACACCTTCCAGAACCTGACCGCGGTGACCCCGTGGCGGGCGGCGGGTGTGGCGGTCTACGGCGGGGAGAACAACACGCTGCAGAACCTGTACGTCGCCGACACCCTGACCTACGCCGGCATCACCATCAGCTCGCTGAACTTCGGCTACCCCTTCCAGGGCTTCGGCACCCAACCCACCACCATCCAAAACGCCTCCCTGGTCCGCGACGGCGGCCACTTCTGGGGCGGCCAAGTCTTCCCCGCCATCTGGGTCTACTCGGCCACGCAGCCGTTCCAGGGGATCCGGGTCAACAACGTCGACATCACCGACCCGACCTACTCCGGCATCATGTTCCAGACCGACTACGTCGGGAACACCGCCCAGAACCCGATCACCGACACCGTCTTCACCAACGTGTCGATCACCGGGGCGCAGCAGAGCGGCGACGCCTACAACGCCAAGTCCGGCTACGGCATCTGGGCCAACCCCCTGCCCGAATCCGGACAAGGCCCCGCCGTCGGCTCCGCCACCTTCAACCACCTCACCGAGAGCAACAACTACATCAACATCCAGAACACCACCTCCACCTTCACCATCACCGTCAACCCGTAGGCGGTAGAGCAACATCGGGCCCCTCCCGCGAATGCTGCGGGAGGGGCCCGACCCTTTGTCGGACGCACCTGGCATGATCGCCGACATGCTGCCGCAAGTCCGTCCGAACGGCCCTGGGGGCTGACCGCGCGGGGCAGGCTTCGGATCAAGCCCACCACGAAGGGGAGTAGCGGAGCATGGCGAACCTTGAGTTGCTGACCGCCGCGGACGTGCGGCTCATGCAGGGGCTGGCGCAGCGGGTCACCGCGACCCGCCTGGAGCTGGTGAACGCCGAGGCGACGGTCGGCGAGCTGGCCTGGAACTGGGGCAAGGCGCACGCCGCCCACGGCGCCAGTTGGCCGCGTCAATTGTGGTTCTCCGGCGGGGAGTTGGTGGCGTGGGGTTGGATCAGGCTGCCGCACCGGGTGCGGCGGAGCGACGGGTCGGCGAAGGACGTCACCAGTGCCAATCTGGTGTACCAGGTCCACCCCGACCACGCCGGGCTGATCGACGAGGTGATCGACTGGTACGGCCGCACGGCGGTGGACGACGCCGGACGGACGGTGGAGCGGACGGTGGTGCCGTCGGCCGCCGACGGGTTCGCGCTGCGGCGGTGGGCGGCGCACGGCTATCGGACCGATCCGGCCTCGCTCGGCGACACCGGGGACTGGACCCAGCTCAACGAGCGGACCCTCACCGAGCTGGAGCAGCCGGTGCTGCCGGACGGGTTCCGGTTCCGCACCGCCGACGAGGCCGGGCCGGAGGCCGCGGTCCAGGCCCATCTGAACGCCTGGGCGCCCTCGGCGTACACGGCCGAGAGCTACCGGGGCGTCAGCCGGACGGAGCCGTACCGCGGCGACCTGCACCCCCTGGTGCAGGCGCCGGACGGGACGATGGCGGCCTCGGCGATCATGTGGCTCGACCGGGCGAACCGGACCGCCGAGTTCGAGCCGGTCGGGACGCATCCGGACTACCGCCGCCTGGGGCTGGCCAAGGCGCTGCTGCTGCACGGGATGCGGTTGGCTCGGGCGGCCGGGGCCGACCACGCGACGGTCGCCTGCCAGGGCGCGCCGGGACACCCCCGGGCACGCGCGCTGTACTACGGCGTCGGGTTCCGGGAGATCTCCCGGGACGCGCCGCTCATCAGCACCGGGGACGGGACCGGGACCAGGACCAGGAGCGCGGGCTGAGGGCGGCCGCCCGAGGATCGGCGTCCGAGGACCGGCTCCGGCCGCCACCGCTCCGAGCGGGCTTCGACCCGGCCGGTAGGTGTCACGGCGTACGCTCCGGCCTGCCCGTCCGCAGTCCGGACACCATTGCTTATGCCAACTAAGATTCCTAGGATGGCAAGGTGCGTGTAAATGCCAAGCAGTCGCCGCCGAAGTCCGCCCCCAGTCCTCGGTACAAGTGGGTGGCGCTGTCGAACACCACGCTCGGGGTCTTCATGGCCACCCTGGATGCCTCGATCGTGATCATCGCCATGCCCGCGATCTTCCGGGGCATCGGCCTCGACCCGCTCGCGCCGGGGAACATCAGCTACCTGCTCTGGCTGATCATGGGGTATCTGCTGGTCACGGCCGTGCTCGTGGTGGCGCTCGGGCGGCTCGGGGACATCTACGGCCGGGTCAGGATCTACAACCTGGGCTTCGCCGTCTTCAGTGCCGCCTCGCTCGCGCTCTCGCTGGACCCGCTGCACGGCTCCGGCGGTGCGCTGTGGCTGATCGGCTTCCGAATCCTGCAGGCCGTCGGCGGCGCCATGCTGATGGCCAACTCGGCTGCGATCCTCACCGACGCCTTCCCCACCGAGCAGCGCGGGATGGCGTTGGGGGTGAATCAGATCGCGGGCCTGGCCGGGCAGTTCCTCGGCCTGGTGGCGGGCGGCATCCTGGCCACCGTCGACTGGCGCGCGGTGTTCTGGGTCAACGTCCCGATCGGGATCGTCGGCACTGTCTGGTCCTACCGCAGCCTCCGCGAGATCGGCACCAGCCGTCCCGCGGGCATCGACTGGGCCGGCAACATCACCTTCACCTGCGGCGCGCTGGCGCTGCTGGCCGGGATCACCTACGGCATCCAGCCCTACGGCGGCCATCCGACCGGCTGGACCAACCCGGTGGTGCTGGCGGTGCTCGCGGCCGGGCTCGCGCTGCTGGTCGTGTTCGTGCTGGTGGAGACCCGGGTGGCCGAGCCGATGTTCCACATCGGGCTGTTCCGGATCCGCGCCTTCGCCGCGGGCAACGCGGCGGCGCTGCTCACCGCCATCGCCCGGGGCGGGCTGCAGTTCATGCTGATCATCTGGCTGCAGGGGGTCTGGCTGCCGCTGCACGGGTACGCCTACGAGGACACCCCGCTGTGGGCCGGGATCGCGCTGATCCCGCTGACCGCCGGGTTCCTGATATCCGGGCCGGTCAGCGGCTACCTCTCGGACCGCTTCGGCGCGCGTGCCTTCGCCACCGGCGGGCTGCTGCTGATGGCGGCCTCGTTCGTCGGGCTGCTGTTCCTACCGGTCGACTTCTCCTACCCGGCCTTCGCCGCGATCGTCTTCGCCAACGGCGTCGGCCAGGGCATGTTCTCCGCGCCCAACACCTCGGCGATCATGGGCAGCGTCCCGCCCGAGCGGCGCGGCGCCGCGTCCGGGATGCGGGCGACGTTCCAGAACTCCGGGATGTCGCTGTCGATCGGCATCTTCTTCTCACTGATGGTCACCGGACTGGCCTCCGACCTGCCGCACACGCTCAGCTCCGGCCTTCAGGCCCAGGGCGTCCCGGCCGGGGTGGCCGGGAGCGTGGCGTCGCTGCCGCCGGTCTCCACCCTGTTCGCCGCCTTCCTGGGCCAGAACCCGATCGGCCACCTGCTGGCGCCGTCCGGGGTGCTGCACACCCTCCCCCCGCACAACGCAGCGACGCTGACCGGCAACGACTTCTTCCCGCACCTGATCTCGGACCCGCTGCACCACGGCCTGACCGTAGTGTTCCTCGCCGCCGCGGGGATGGCCGTGGTCGCGGCCCTGGCCTCGGTACTGCGCGGACGCGACACCGGCGGCTCGACCCGCGGCACCGGCGCCACCCCGATCCGGGACGACGCGACGGCGTCGGGGAAGCTCCACCGCTGACTCCCCCGGCCGCCGACGCGACCGCCACCCCGTCGGCCGACCCGTCAGCCCGCCGCCAGCACCGTGCCGACCAGGGCTCGGGCCTCCTCCTGGACACGGGCGAGGTGGTCCTCGCCCTGGAAGCTCTCGGCGTAGATCTTGTAGACGTCCTCGGTGCCGGACGGACGGGCCGCGAACCAGGCGCTGTCGGTGCAGACCTTCAGCCCGCCGACGGCCGCGTCATTGCCCGGGGCCCGGGTGAGCACGGCGGTGATCGGCTCACCGGCCAGCTCACCCGCGGTGACCTGCTCCGGCGAGAGCGCGGCCAGCGCCGCCTTCTGCTCGCGGGTCGCGGGCGCGTCCACCCTGGCGTAGGCGGGGGCGCCGAAGCGGCCGGTCAGGTCGGCGTAGTGCTCGGACGGGCTGCGGCCGGTGACCGCGATGATCTCGGAGGCGAGCAGCGCCAGCAGGATGCCGTCCTTGTCGGTGGTCCAGGTGCTGCCGTCGCGGCGCAGGAAGGACGCCCCGGCGGACTCCTCGCCGCCGAACGCGACCGACCCGTCCACCAGCCCGTCCACGAACCACTTGAAGCCGACCGGGACCTCCACCAGCTTCCGGCCGAGGTCGGCGGCGACCCGGTCGATCATGGACGAGGAGACCAGGGTCTTGCCGATGCCCGCGTCCGGACGCCAGCCGCCGCGGTGGGCGTAGAGGTAGGAGATGGCGACGGCGAGGTAGTGGTTGGGGTTCATCAGCCCGGCGTCCGGGGTGACGATGCCGTGCCGGTCGGCGTCCGCGTCGTTGCCGGTGGCGACCTGGTAGGCGGCGCGCTGCTCGATCAGCGAGGCCATGGCGTAGGGCGAGGAGCAGTCCATCCGGATCTTCCCGTCCCAGTCCAGGGTCATGAACCGCCAGGTGGGGTCGGTGGTCGGGTTGACCACGGTGAGGTCGAGCCGGTGCTGCTCGGCGATCCGGCCCCAGTAGCCGACGGACGCGCCGCCGAGCGGGTCGGCGCCGATCCGGACCCCGGCGTCGCGGACCGCGTCCAGGTCCAGCACGGCCGGCAGGTCGGCGACGTAGCTGCCGAGGAAGTCGAAGCGGCCGGTGGTGTCGGCGGCCAGCGCGCGGGAGTACGGGATCCGGCGGACCTCCGCCATGCCCTTCTCGATCAGCTCGTTGGCCCGGTCCTGGATCCAGGAGGTCGCGGTGGAGTCGGCCGGGCCGCCGTGCGGCGGGTTGTACTTGAAGCCGCCGTCGCCGGGCGGGTTGTGCGAGGGGGTGACCACGATGCCGTCGGCCAGGTCGGCGCTGCGGCCCTTGTTGTGGGCGACGATCGCCCGGGAGACGGCCGGGGTGGGGGTGTAGCCGTCGGCGCTGTCGACCAGGACGGTGACGCCGTTCGCGGCCAGCACCTCCAGCGCGGTGGCCTGGGCCGGCTCGGACAGGGCGTGGCTGTCGATGCCGAGGTACAGCGGCCCGGTGGTGCCCTGCCGGGCCCGGTAGTCGCAGACGGCCTGGCTGGTCGCGGCGATGTGGGCCTCGTTGAAGGCGGTGGCGAGGGAGCTCCCCCGGTGCCCCGAGGTGCCGAAGGCCACCCGCTGGCCGGGGTCGGCGAGGTCGGGGACCAGCGTGTAGTAGGCGGTCACCAGTCGTGCCACGTCGACCAGATCGCTCGGTCGGGCCTGCTGTCCGGCGCGCTCGTGCACCATGTGTCACTCCTCCGTCGCGTTTCCGCCGCACTGACCCGTCCATCATGGCGCAACCCGGTCGGCGGCCGGTGGGCCGCTAAGGTCACCGGGGTGACGCTTGTGACCTACGAAGCAATCGGGACCCAGATGTGAATCGGATAAGAGGCTCGGGAGAAGATGTCCCAGTGTCGACCAACCTGCCGGTACCGCCCGGCCCCGATGAAGCTCTGGTGAACTCTCGGGAGAGCGAGCCCGCCACCCGCTCCCTCCCGGCAGCCGCCGACTCCGCTCCCCTGCCCGGGAGCGCGCCCCGGCGCCGCCGCCGGCGCTGGAAGACGACCTGGAGCTGGGAGCTCCTGCTGGTCGTCTACGCCGTCTACGACGGCAGCAGGCTGCTGGTGAAAGGAGCCCAGGACCGGGCGATGCGGCACGGGCGGGACATCCTCTCGCTGGAGCGGCACCTGCACCTGAGCCCGGAGCACTGGATCAACCACACGTTCTACGACCACGCCTGGCTCGGCGTCCCGGCCGACTACCTCTACGCCACGCTGCACTACGTGCTGACCGTGGGCGTGCTGTTCTGGCTGTGGCGGTTCCACCGGGTGCACTACCGCCAGGCCAGGACCTGGCTCGGGCTCACCACCATGATCGGCCTGGTCGGCTTCATCACCTTCCCGACCGCGCCGCCGCGGATGCTCGGCCCCTCCTACGACTTCGTCGACACCCTGGCCGAGCACGCCGACATCGGCTGGTGGGGCGGGGGCGGCGGCACCCCGAAGGGCTTCGCCGACGTCACCAACGAGTTCGCGGCGATGCCCAGCCTGCACGTCGGCTGGGCCCTGTGGTGCGGGCTGCTGCTGTTCCGGCACGCCCGGTCGCAGGTGGTGCGGGTGCTGGGGCTGCTGTATCCGCTGGTGATCGCCATGGTGGTGATGGGCACCGCCAACCACTACCTGCTGGACGCGATCGCGGGCGTGACCGTGGCCCTGATCGGGCTGTGGTGGACGGATCCGCTGCTGCGGCTGACCGCACGGGTCGGTGCGCGGATGCGTCGGCGCCGTTCCGGTGCGCTGTCGGGAGCGGAGCTGTCACTGGCGCTGCCGGGCCCGCGAGGGCCCGAGGAGGCGGGTCCGGCCGAGCCGCCGGCGCAGGCCGGCGCGGGTCCGGCCGAGCAGGGCGCCGCCCTGGACGTGCAGGCCTGACCGAACAGGACCGGTTGGTACGACACAGCAGGACCCCGGCGGGGACGCCGGAGCAGGAACACGGGTGGCGCGGCTGGGGCGGGCGGGTGGCGGCCTCAGCCCAGTTGTCGGGCCCGGCCGTCCAGGTAGCGCTGTTCCGGGCGGCTCAGCGTCAGCCGGGCTGCTCGGCGGTACGCCTCCCTGGCCGCCTCGCGGTCCCCCGCGGCCTCCAGCAGGTGCGCCCGGACCGCGTGCAGCCGGTGGTGCCGGGCCAGGGCGGGCTCGCCGTCCAGCGTGGCGAGCAGGTCGAGCGCCGCCCGCGGCCCCTTCACCTCGGCCAGGGCGACCGCGCGGTTGAGGGTGATCAGCGGGTTCGGGGTGAGCAGCTCCAGCGTCTGGTACAGCGCCAGGATCTGCGGCCAGTCGGTGTCCTCGGCGCTCGCGGCCTCGGCGTGGACCGCCGCGATCGCCGCCTGGACCTGGTACGGGCCGAGCCGGGCGGTGGTCAGCGCCCCGGTGAGCAGCTCCACCCCCTCGTCGATCCGCTCCTGGTTCCAGCGGCTGCGGTCCTGCTCGGCGAGCGGCACCAGGTTGCCCTCGGCGTCGTCCCGGGCGGCCCGGCGGGCGTCGGTGAGCAGCATCAGCGCCAGCAGCCCGGTCACCTCGCCGTCCCCGGGCAGCAGCGCGCGCAGCTGACGGGCGACCCGGACCGCCTCGGCGGTCAGGTCGCCGCGCTGCAGGTCGTCGCCGGACGAGGCGCTGTAGCCCTCGTTGAAGATCAGGTAGAGGACGTGCAGCACCGCTCGCAGCCGTTCGGCGCGCTCCTCCGGCGGGGGCATGGTGAAGGTCGCCCCGGCCTCGCGGATCTTCTGCTTGGCCCGGCTGATCCGCTGCGCCATGGTCGCCTCGGGGACCAGGAACGCCCGGCCGATCTCGGCCGTGGACAGTCCGCCGACGGCGCGCAGGGTCAGCGCGATCTGCGAGGGCGCGGTCAGCACCGGGTGGCAGCAGAGGAACAGCACGGTCAGCGTGTCGTCCTGCTCCGGAGCGGCGGGCCGCTCCCCCGGCGCGGGGGCCAGCTGCTCCGCCTCGGGGACGGCGGCGGCGAGCCGCTGCTCGCGCTCGCGCCGGGCGCTCTCGCTGCGGATCTGGTCGATCAGCCGCCGTGAGGCGACCGTGGTCAGCCATCCCCGCGGGTTGTCCGGCACCCCCGTCTCGGGCCACTGCACGGCCGCCGCGAGCAGCGCCTCCTGCACCGCGTCCTCGCAGGCGTCGAACTGGCCGTAGCGGCGCGCCAGCGCGCCGAGGACCTGCGGCGCGGCACTCCGCAGCAGGTCCTCGACGCGCGGTTGGGCGGACGGTTCGGTCACAGTGCGGGCACCGCCTCGTGCATGACCGGCCACACCTCGACCGCGTTGAAGGCCGCGAACGGCATCCGGGCGGCGATCTCCAACGCCCTGGTCTCGTCCTGGCAGTCCAGCAGGCAGAAGCTGGCCAGGTGCTCCTCGGCCTCCAGGTACGGGCCGTCGGTCACCGCGGCCGATCCCGCCCTGACCCGGACCGTCCTGGCAGTGGCGGCGTCGGCCAGGCCGAAGGCGCTGATCAGCTCGCCGGTCTCGAAGAAGGCGGTGGTGAAGGCGTCCTGCTCGGCGATGCCCCTGGCCATCTCCTCGGCGCTGAGGCCGTCCCAGGTGTCCTGGCTGGCGTAGATCATCAGCATGAACTTCATGGGGTGTCTCCCTGTGCTTCCGGGTCTCCGGCTCCCCTCGTGGAGAGCCTTGCACAGGGAGGTCGGCGCCGCAGCGGTGTTCTCTACACCAACGCGCGGGTCAGTCGCCCAGGTAGGTGATCTGGCGGATCTTGTTGGTCGCGTCCAGCGCCGCGACCTTGTAGGACTCGGCCAGGGTCGGATAGTTGAAGACCGCGTCGACCAGGTAGTCGACGGTGCCGCCGCAGCCCATCACGGCCTGGCCGATGTGGATCAGCTCGGTCGCGCCGGTGCCGAAGCAGTGCACCCCGAGCAGCCTGCGGTCGTCCGGGGAGACCAGCAGCTTCAGCACCCCGTGCGAGTCGCCGATGATCTGGCCCCTGGCCAGTTCCCGGTAGCGGGCCACGCCGACCTCGAACGGGATGCTGTCCTCGGTCAGCTGGTCCTCGGTCCGGCCGACGTAGCTGATCTCCGGAATGGTGTAGATGCCGATCGGCTGCAGCTCCGGCATCGGGTGCACCGGCTCGCCGCAGGCGTGGTAGGCGGCGGTGCGGCCCTGCTCCATCGAGGTCGCGGCCAGGGCGGGGAAGCCGATCACGTCGCCGACCGCGTAGATGTGCGGGACCGCGGTCCTGAAGTGCTGGTCCACCTCGATCCGGCCGCGGGCGTCGGCGGTCAGGCCGGCCTTCTGCAGGTCGAGGTCGTCGGTCAGGCCCTGCCGTCCGGCGGAGTACATCACCGCGTCGGCCGGGATCTTCTTCCCGCTCTCCAGGACGGTCAGCGTGCCGCGCGGGTGGCGCTCGACGGCGGCGACCTTCTCCCCGAAGCGGAAGGTGACGGCCAGGTCGCGCAGGTGGTACTTGAGCGACTCGACCACCTCCAGGTCGCAGAAGTCGAGCATCCGCTCGCGCTGCTCCACCACGGTGACCTTGCTGCCCAGGGCGGCGAACATGGAGGCGTACTCGATGCCGATCACCCCGGCCCCGACGATCACCATCGACCGCGGCACCCGCTCCAGGTTGATCACATTGTCCGAGTCCAGGATGGTGCGCTCGTCGAACTCCACCAGGTCGGGCCGGGCCGGACGGGTGCCGGTCGCGATCACGATGTGATCCGCCGTCAGCAGCCGGTCCTGACCGGTGACATCGCGCACCGCGACGGTGTGCTCGTCGATGAAGCGCCCGGTCCCGGCGAGCAGCGCGACGTGGTTGCGGGAGAGCTGACTGCGGATCACGTCGACCTCGCGGCCCACCACGTGCTGGGTCCGCGCGGTCAGGTCGGCGACGGTGATCTCGTCCTTGAGCCGGTAGCTCTGGCCGTAGAGGTCGCGCTGGGTCAGGCCGGTGAGGTAGAGCACCGCCTCGCGCAGGGTCTTGGAGGGGATGGTCCCGGTGTGGATGGAGACCCCGCCCACCCGGTCGGGCCGGTCGATGACGGCGACCCGGCGGCCGAGCTTGGCCGCGGCGATCGCGGCTTTCTGGCCCCCCGGGCCTGAACCTATGACGAGCATGTCGAATTCGGGCACCTGGCGAGTGTGACAGCCGATCATGCCCGGACGGAAGGACGGGTTTCCGGATCAACCGGGCCGGGGATCAACCGGCGGGCGGCGCCAGCGCGATGGAGTAGGCCTTGTCCTCGGACCGGCGGCGCAGCCGCCAGCCGTCCGGGGTGCGGACCAACTCGTCGACGTACCAGAGCCCGCACAGCAGCAGCCCGGCGGCACCCTCCGCGCCGGGCAGTGCCATCGGGTTGTGGCACATGGTGCGGGCGGTGGCGCGGTCCCCTTCCAGCACGACCGCGGAGTTGGCGACCAGGTGCTGGGTGGCGGTGAACATCGGCAGCACCGACGCCAGGAACGCGGTCACCTCGGCCACCGTGCCGCACGGGCCGCCGAAGGCGGTGTAGTCGACCACCGCGTCCTCGGTGAAGCACTCGGCGAAGAGTTTCCACTCCCGAGTGTCCACCGCGTGGGAGTAGCGGACCAGCAGGTCCTGGATCTCGATCCGGTCGGACAGCTCCTGCAACGACAGCACGGCCCACCTCTTCCTGATCCGACGTCAGCCGCCAGTGTGGATAGGAGAAGTGGAGATGGGAAGAGAATTGACGGGGCGTCAGTTTGTGATGCCGGAGCCGCTCAGGGGCGGTTCCGCAGGCCGTCCATCAGCAGGTCGAGCAGCCGCCCGGCCTGCTCGCGCTGGGACGGGTCGCCCGCGGCCATGCTGACCCCGGCGAGCGCGGCGAGCAGGTCGGCGGAGTCGAGGTCGGAGCGCACCGCCCCGGCCGCGGCCCCCGCGGCCAGCAGCGCGCCGATCGCCGCGACCAGCCGGTCCCGGCTCTGCGCGAACGGGTCACCGCCGGCCGCGATCACCATGCGCAGGGCCTCGGCCATGCCGCGCTTGGTGGTCATGTAGTCGACGAAGCGGTCCATCCAGGCCCGCAGCGCACGCTCCGGCGGCAGCTCCCCGAGCAGTTCGGGGACGGCCTCGCAGAGCCGGGCCAGCTCGTTCCGGTAGCTGGCCTCGACCAGGGACTCACGGGTCGGGAAGTGCCGGTAGAGCGTGCCGATGCCGACCCCGGCCTGCTTGGCGATGGCGTCCAGGGTGACGTCCGCGCCGTCCTCGGAGAACGCGCGGACGGCGGCGGCGAGCAGCCGGTCGCGGTTGCGCTGCGCGTCGGCGCGCAGCGGACGGGGGGCGCTGGCCGACACGGACGACTCCTCGGGACGGGGTGGGCGGGCGGGGCAAGCGGGACGGACGGACGAGACGGAGGGCGGACGGGCGGAGGGCGGACGAGCGGGGCGGGGCACGGGCGGGCGGGTCGGCTTGCGAATCGGAGGAGGCTCCGCTTAGGCTGATGCTCAGCGGAGGACCCTCCGGTTTCCAGGATACCGGCTGACCGGGCCACCCCGCGCCGACCTGAAGGAAGCGACGGCGATGACTGCGCACACCCCCCTCACCACCCCCTTCGGCTTCGAGTCCACCGCCGCCGAGGTGGTCTCCGGCATCGACCTCTCCGGCCGCCGCGCCGTCGTCACCGGCGGCGCGTCCGGCATCGGCGTCGAGACCGCCCGCGCGCTGGCCTCGGCCGGCGCCGAGGTCACCCTGGCCGTCCGGGACACCGCGGCCGGCGAGCGCACCGCCGAGGAGATCGCAGCCGACCCGGGGGTCAAGCGGCCCCTGGTCGCCCGGCTGGACCTGGCCGACCAGGCCTCGGTGGCCGCCTTCACCGCCGCCTGGGACGGCCCGCTGCACCTGCTGGTGAACAACGCCGGGATGATGGCCTCCCCGGAGATGCACACCCCGCAGGGCTGGGAGATGCAGTTCGCCACCAACCACCTGGGCCACTTCGCTCTGGCCACCGGGCTGCACCGGTCGCTGGCGGCGGCCGGGGGCGCGCGGGTGGTGTCGGTCAGCTCCAGCGCACACCTGCGCTCCGGCGTCGTCTTCGAGGACATCCACTTCCAGCGGCGCCCCTACGAGGCCTGGAGCGCCTACGGGCAGTCCAAGAGCGCCAATGTGCTGTTCGCGGTCGAGGCGTCCAAGCGCTGGGCCGACGACGGCATCACCGTCAACGCGCTGATGCCGGGCGCGATCAGGACCAATCTGCAGCGCTACGTCGACGACGCGGAACTGGAGCGGATGCGCACGGCCATGGGCAGCAGCGGGGTGCAGTGGAAGACCCCCGAGCAGGGCGCGGCCACCTCGGTGCTGCTCGCCGTCTCCCCGCTGCTCGAAGGGATCGGCGGACGCTACTTCGAGGACTGCGCCGAGGCCGAGCCGCACCAGGAGGGCAGCCGCCGCGGCGTCGCCGCCCACGCGCTCGACCCGGAGGCCGCCGAGCGGCTGTGGCGGGTCTCGCTGGACACCCTGGGCGGCAACGCGCCCGGCACGTCGGCGCGGTAGGGCCTCAGGCCCGCCTTCGGAGCTCGGCGCGATGGGCCCGCGCCGTCGCGATAGGGCCTCAGGCCCGCTTGCGGGGCTCGCCGCGGTAGCTGCCGAAGGACCAGCGGTTGCCCTCGGGGTCGCGGGCGGCGAAGTCCCTGGAGCCGTACTCGGTGTCGTGCGGCTCGGTGACGATCTCGGCTCCGGCGGCTCGGGCGCGGGCGCACAGCCCGTCCGGGTCGTCGGTGACCACGTAGGCGCCGAACTGCCCCGGGGTGAGCGCCCAGGCGTCCGCGGCGTCCCCCGGCCGAGTTGAGCCCAGCATGATACCCCCTCCGGGCGGCCATGCAAGTTCGGCATGGTCGACTCGCGCACCATCTCCATAACTGGCTGTCAGTTCGAATCCAAAGGCGTCGACCAGAAAGCTGATCAGCGCCGGCGCGTCCTTGCTCCGCAGAGTGGGCCAGACCTGCGGTTTCGGTGTCTCGTCCGTCATCAGTACGTCAGCTCCTCACCTGGTGTCCACAGTCCCTGCACTCCCATTATCGCGCCGGGCGGCCCCCGCGAAAGCTTCGGCGACCTCGCCCACCACCCCACCGACGCGGCAGAATCGACGGGTTGCTGGGCCAGTGGGAGGCGGGAACATCGTGCACGGCGGTAACGATCTTGTCCGGCAGGACCGCTGCCCCACCGTCGCGGAGGTGAGCCGCTCCGCCCGCGCGCTGGCCGCGGCGCATCCGGGGCGGTGCAGACTGCGCCAGATCGGCACGTCCCGGCAGGGCCGTCCGCTGGAGCTGCTCTCGGTCGAAGGGCCGGACGGGTCGTCAGCCTCGGCGGCCGGGACGGGCACCGGCTCTCCCGGGCCGGGCGGCGGGTCCGGACGGGACGTGCTGGCCGTCGCCGTCCCGCACTCCAACGAGCCGCTGGGCGGGGCCACCGTGCTCGCCCTGGCCGAACGCGCCCTGCGGGATCCGGGGTTCGGCGCGGACACCGCCGTGACCTGGAACTTCCTGCTCTGCCTGGATCCGGACGGGGCGCTGCGGCACGAGACCGGTCCGGACGAGCGGCACAGCCTCTACGACCACCACCGGCACTTCTTCCGCCCGGTCACCGACGAGCAGCCGGAGTGGGCCCCCTCGCTGCGCTCCCCCGGCGAGTCCCTGCCGGAGACCCGGGCGCTGGCCCGGCTGATCGACGAACTGCGGCCGTTCCTGCAGTTCTCGCTGCACGGCGCGGACGTGGACGGCAGCTGGGTGCAGCTCACCCGGGACATCCCCGGCCTGGCCCTGCCGTTCGGCGCGTCCGCCGCCGAGCTGGGCATCCCGGTCGCGGTCGGCAGCTGCGACGCCGCGTTCTGGCCCAGCCCCGGGCCCGGCGTCTATGTGATGCCGCCGCCGGGACGCCCCGCGGGCTTCGCCAGCCAGTCCGAGACGGTCGCCGAGTCGACCTGGTACTTTCCGCACCTCTACGGCGGGGTCACCGCCGTGCTCGAAGTCCCGATGTGGGGAAGCCCGCTGATGAGTGACCAGCGGATGCACCCGACCCCCTGGCAGGCCCTGCACCGCAGCGCGGACGGCCTGCGCCGCAGCGGCGCCGAGCTGGCCGCGGTGCTGGACCGGGCCCGCCCGTACTTCACCGCGGCGGCGCTCGGCCCCAAGGGCGACAGCCCGCTGCTGCGCGCCGCCGAACGCGCCGTGCAGATCTGCCCCGGCCTGGCCGACGACTGGGACCCGCTGCGGCGGCAGCACCGGCGTTCCCTGCCGGACCCGCTGACCCGGGCCCGGATCTCCTCCCTGGACGCGCTGGCGCACCGCATCCCGCTACGCGCCACCGCCATGCTGCTGCAACTGCTGGACGGCGCCACCGACCCGCGCGCGGTGCGGCTGCACGCCGAGCTGGACGCCCAGTTGGCCCGCCGCTGCGAGGCCTACCTGGAGGAGCTGCGGGCGGTCCCGATCCCGGTCACCCGGCAGGTCGCGCACCAGGCGCGGGCCGCCGTCGCCACCTACCGCTGCCTGCTGGCGCAGTCCGCGGGCGGGGCCGCCGAGCCCGCGTCCGCGGTCAGCGCAGCACCCCGTCCAGGAAGGCGCTGCTGAACACCCCGGCCGGGTCCAGCGCGTGCAGGGTGGCCACTGCCGCGTCCCAGCCGTCGCCCGCCGCCTGGCCGGCCCGGTAGGAGGCGGGGATGTCACCGGCGATGACAGCGCCGTCGGTCCAGGCCCCGGCCGGGGTGTTGGCCCATTCCTTGGACCACTCGGCGTGGACCTGGCCGTAGCTCGCGAAGTTGCCGCGGATCCAGGCCTCCATCTCGCCCATGAACTGGTGCGCGGACGGGGTGACCGGGATGGTGGTCATGTCGAACCACACCGTGGTGTTCCACTCCGGGTGGTCCGGGCGCGGGCGCAGCGGCGACAGCTGCGCCCCGAGCGCGCCCGGCACCCCGCAGTCAGCGGGGTTGTCAACGCCGGTGACCCGGATCTCCAGCGGCCCGTTCATGGGATAGAGCCCCTGCGCCCGGTAGGCGGCGAGCTTGCCGCTGTACGCGGCGTAGAACTCGCTGACCGCGCGCTGCACGTTCGCCCGACTGGTCACCACGTTCCAGCAGGTCGAGGTGATCCGCAGGGTGGTCGGCCGGACGTAGACCAGCATGTCCGCGGACCAGCCCCAGAGGTCCCAGCTGCCGGTGGCGATCAGACCGGCGCTGATCGCGTCCATCTGCGCCGCGGTGAAGGTCGGGGTGGCCGAGGCGACCCCGCCGATCACCTCGGAGAGCAGGTCCGAGACGTTCTTCGGGACGATGTCGTTGAACGGGTAGTTGTACGGGCTGCTGACCGCCCGGCTGGTCCACGGCTTGCTCGGGGTGGGCGTGAACACCCGCAGCCAGGGCGCGTCGGTGAACGGGAACCAGATGCAGACCACCCGTCCCGAGGCGTTCACATAGCTCGCCAGCGACTGCGACCCCGCGCTCGCGGGCGGGGCGAACAGGTTGGCGGCGCTGACGTTGAACCAGCTCTGGCAGCGCAGCCGCTGGTCCGCGCCGACCCGCAGCACCACCTCGGTGACGAAGGCCCGGCCGACGTTGGTGATCAGCGCCTGGATCTGCGGGTCGGTCCGGGTGAAGCTGCGCAGCACATACGCGGAGGCGGCGGCGTCCCAGACCACGGCGGTGAGGCCGATCACCAGGCTGCCGACCGAGCCGTAGCCGTGGCCCGGCAGCGGCGTCTCCCCCACCGCGGGCACGCCGGTGCCCCGGCCGCCGGTGGCGAGGACGCCGCCGAGGGTCGCCGAGCCCATCACCGGGAAGCCGGTGAGCCCGTAGCCGGACGCCTTGAGCGTGGCCAGGAAGGAGTCCATGGTGACGCCGGGCTGCGCGGTGACGCTCGCCGGGCTTCCGGGGTGGACGGTGACCGCGGTGAGGTGCTGGGCGCAGTCGACCAGCAGGGTGTTCGCGGCCGGGGTGCCGAGGTCGACCACGACCGGCGACCAGCTGTATCCGCCGCCCAGCGGGCGCAGCCTCCAGCCTTGTGCGTGGGCCCAGTTGGCGAGGGTGACCACGTCCTGGGCACTGGCCGGGGCGCAGCTCCACAGCCCGTCGACGGTGACCTCCTCGGACCAGTTCTGGAAGGTCTGCTGGTAGAGGCTGATCCCGGCCGGGAAGGCCGGAGGCGCGGCGAGGGTGGCCGCCGCGCTCCCGGCCGGGATCCGGGCGAGCGGCGTCCACCGCCCGGCTCCGAGCGCGACGGCGCCGGCCGTGCCGACCGCCGCGCCGAGGACCGCGCGGCGGGTGGGGTGGCCGGTCGGTCGGCTGGTCTCCATGTTCGGTCCTCCTGGCTCGATAACTGACGGAACGTCAGATGCCAAGCTGGGACCACGCCCTGGAGAAGTCAATGTCGGAAGGCAGTCAACTCCCGGCCCGGTTTCCGAGGTTGCAAGACTCTGGGAAATTATGGCAAGAACTGTATCCTTCCGAGCAAGACTCTTGGAGGGGGCGGCAGTTGATGGCTGAGCCGGTAGCGGGGACAGTCCTGGGCGGGGCCCGGATGACGGATCGGATCCTCGTCCCGTTCGCCGGCCCCGGTGCCGGGGTCGGCGGGCTGACCTGGGGTCAGCGCAAGGTCTGGACGCTGATGCAGCAGGCCGGGACGTCGATGAGCATGGGCGGCGCGGTGCCGGTGACCGACGGCAGGACGGTCCGCGACCTCGCCGCCGAACTGCGCTTCTTCCTCTCCCGCTACGCGTCGATGCGGGCCCGGATCCGGACCGGGGCGGACGGCGCGCTGATCCAGGAGGTGTCCGGCTCGGGGCAGGCCGAGCTGGGGATTCTCGACGTCCCGGACGACGGCGACCCGGACCGGGCCGCCAAGGCCCTGGCCGACCAGTGGGAGGCAACGCCGTTCGACCACGCCGAGGAGTGGCCGATCCGGATGGCCGCGGTGCGCAGCCGGGGCGTGGTCACCCATGCGGTGGTGGCCATCTCGCACGTCGCCACCGACGGCGGCGGAATCGCGGTGATGCTCCGGGAGTTGGGCGAGCGCGACCCGGTCACCGGCGAACCGGCGAAGCCGGCCTCGGCGCTGGGGCCGCTGGAACTGGCGGCGCAGCAGCGCACCCCGTCGGTCCGGCGGCAGAACGACTTCTCGCTGCGCCACTGGGAGCGGCTGCTCCGCACGGCCGGGCCCCGGCGGTTCGGCCCGCCGGTGGACCGGGGCGAGCCGCGCTACCTGCGCGGCGCCTTCGAGTCCCGCGCGCTGCAACTGGCCTCGAAGGCGGTGGCGGCCCGGCTCGGCGTCAGCACCGGCTCGGTGCTGCTGGCCGGTTACGCGGTGGCCGTGGCCCGGCTGACCGGGATCACCCCGGCGCTGGTCCAGGTGGTGGTCGGCAACCGGTTCCGGCCGGGGCTGGCCGACGTCTCCCATCCGCTCTCGGTGAACGGCCTGTTCCTGGTCGAGGTCGCCGACGCCTCCTTCGACGAGGTGGTGGACCGCACCCAGCGGGCCTCGGCGCTCTGCTCGAAATACGCCTACTACGACCCGGCGGAGCTGGAGCAGTTGCGGGCCCGGATCGGCCGGGAGCGCGGCGCGGAGGTCGAACTCTCCTGCCTGTTCAACGACCGGAGGATCGGCGTCGGCGTCGAACCGCCCGCCCCGGCGCCGTCCCGGCAGGAGCTGGAGGCCGCGCGGGCCGGGAGCGAGCTGCGCTGGGGCGAGCCGTTCCCGCGCTACCAGGACACGCTGATGATCCAGGTCGGGACGGCCGCGGACACGGTCGAGCTGGAGATCCACGTGGACACCCACCATGTGTCGGTGGACGAGGTGCGGGCGCTGATGCTGGATCTGGAGGCACTGGTGCTGGCGGCGGCGTCCGACCCGGGGCTGCCGACCGGGGTGCGGCCGACGCCTGCGGAGTCAGCGGTGTCGGCGGCGGCGGGGAGCGCGGTCAGTCCCGGCTGAGGGTGATCCGGATGGCGACCGTCCCGTCCGCGCCGCGGCGGAGCCGGCTGCCGAGCAGGGTGAGCCGCCCCACCACCCCGTACTTGCGCTTGAGCAGGTCGCGGTAGCGGTCGGTCTGCCCGGCCGGGAGGATCTCGGCGAAGCCGGGGACGTCGTCGCCCTTCCGGTTGCCGCGCACGTCGCAGGGGGCGACCAGGACGTCGCCGCGGTTGCGGATGCGCTTGACCTTGCCGGAGTCGGCGACGGTCCAGATGCCCAGGGCGTCGCCGTCGCGGACCGTCCAGACCGGGGTGGGGACGGTCCTGCCGTCCTTGCGGTAGGTGGTGACCAGCAAGTACTTGCCGTCGCCGAGGAGATCCTGGGCGGCGGGGCGGGCGGGGTCGGTAGCCATGGCCCCCAGCCTATGCGGAAACCCCTTGTGAGAGCGCTCCCAGGGGGGCATGATCGATCGCATGGCCACCACCACCCACCGCCCCGTCGTACGCCTCTACCAGCCCGGGGACCGGGCCGCGATGGACGACGTCTGCGCCAGGACCGCCGACGCCGGCGGCGACTCCCGGGAGACCTTCCCCGACCTGCAGCTGCTGTCGAGCATCTTCGCCGCGCCCTACGCCGTGCTCGAACCGGAGCTCGCCTTCGTGCTGGACGACGGGGAGCGGGCGGTCGGCTACATCGTCGGGACGGCCGACACCCCGGCCTTCGTCAAGCGCTTCCGCGGCGAGTGGCTGCCGGCCGTGGCGGACCGCTACCCGGCGCCGACCACCGAGCCAACGGCGGAGCCGGTCACGCCGAGCGAGGGCATGGTCCGGCTGATGCACTGGCCGGAGCGGATGCTGGTGCCGGAACTCGCCGCCTACCCGGCGCACCTGCACATCGACCTGCTGCCCGAGCACCAGCGCTCGGGCCACGGGCGGGAGTTGATGGCCGCCTTCCTCAACGCCCTGTCCGAGCGCGGGGTGCCCGCGGTGCACCTGGGCATGCTCAGCTCCAACACCCCGGCCCGCGCCTTCTACGACCGGCTGGGCTTCCACGAGATCGACGTCCCCGACGCCGGGGAGATCACCTACCTGGGCAGGTCCACCGAGTTCACCGGCTCCGGGTACTCCAGCGGGTTGCAGTAGGGCAGTTCGTCGATCGGACAGTCCGTCAGGAACCGGCCGAGCAGGTCGGTGAACTCCTCGATCCGCTCCATGTGCACCAGGTGGTCCGCGTCCCGGACGGTGGTGAAGGCCGCGCCGGGGAGCAGCTCGGCCAGGTGGCGGCCCATCGCGGGCGGGGTCAGCGTGTCGTGCTCGCCGGTGAACACCAGCGCGGGCACCGGCGGCACCGGCTCCGGCCGGTACCACTCGTGGCGCATCAGCCTGCGGTTGTGGTCGGCGACCGCCATCCGGAACTGGCGCGGTGTCTGGTCCATGAACTGACGGTGGATCAGCCGTCCGATCGCGGCGTGGCGGCGGATCGTGCCCGCGCCCTGCGGCGACATGAACCGGGCCACCAGCTCCTCCGCCATCGCGGCGTAGTCGCCGTCGTCCAGCATGCCCAGCCAGCGGTTGGCCGCCTGCTCGTACTCGGGCGGGACGAAGGTGGTCATGCCGACCAGGATCAGCCGCTCCACCGCGTCCGGGTAGTGCTGGGCGAAGCGCAACGCGATCGCGCCGCCGAAGCAGCCGCCGAAGAGGTTGACCTCGCCGAGGTCGAGCGAGTCCACCATGTGCCGGGTGGCGGCGGCCAGGAAGTCCATCCCGTAGCGCTCCGGCAGCGGGTCTGCGTCGCCGTAGCCGGGCAGGTCGACGGTGACCACGTCGCACAGCGGCAGCAGCGCGGTCTCGTGCCGGGCCCAGGAGAAGCGGTCCTGGGAGGAGCCGCCGAGGAGCACCAGCGGCGCGGTGACGCCCGCGCCGCGCCGCGCCACCCTCGCCACGTAGCGGAAGCCGTCGAAGGTGAGCGTGTGCTCGCTCACCACAACCGCGGGGGCGTCAAGCAGCACTGGCGCCACTGGGGTTGTGTCGATGGACATACGTGGCTCCCCACGATCGCGGACGTCGAATCCGAAGATCTATCACCGCGACGGGGACGACCCGCGGCATTGTCACTCCTCCGTGGTCGTTTCCCGCTCGCCTTTCGAATTCCGCTCGAACGCCATCGCACGACCCGGGCGGGACAGGGCACCTGGTTCCGGAACCAGGTGCGATGTCCGGAATTCCTTGCACAGGCGGGTGACGCCGGGTAAGACTGTGACGCATCGTGACCGTTTCTTGATCCAGACCACGGGGGGCCCACGTGGTCGCAACAATCGCCGCACCGCCGGGGCCCCGCGCCGACCGTGGGCGCAGGCGGCTGCCCGCCGCCGTCCGGCGCTCGGTACAGCACGGACTGATCCTGGTCGCGGTCGCGCTGACGGTGCTGCTCTCCGCCGCCGTCCTGGCCGGGCTCACCGCCCTGGCCACCACCTCCGTCGACAGCGGCGCCGCCGAGCGGCTGGCCGCGACCCCCGGCGCCCAGGTGCTGGCCACCGCGAACTTCCAGGCCGCCGGGATCGCCGCCGCCGACCGCGACCTACGAGCTGCCTCGGCGCGGGTGTTCGGGGACGTGCCGCAGCGGACCTACCTCGGACTGCTGGACACCACGCCGGTCTCGGTCACCGGGGTCAGCGGCGGGGCGGGCGGGGGCACGGACGCCTCGGTGGGCCCCGGCGGCAGCGCGCTGCACCCGGTCGCGGTGCAGGACGCCGCCGCGTTCGGGCGGCTGCTGTCCGGCCGCTGGCCGGCCGGCGCCGGCGACGCCCCGGCGAGCGCGTTCACCTCGCTGCCCGAGGTCGGGGCCGCCAGCGGCTCCACCGCCACCGTCGACGCCGCCGTACCGGAGCAGTTGGCACAGCGCCTCGGCCTGCGGCCCGGCTCCGTGCTCCACATCGAGGACGCCTTCGACCGGCCGATGGCGCTGCGGATCAGCGGCGTCTACCGGGCCTCGGGGGCGGCCGGGTTCTGGCCCGGCATGGCCGGAGACCTGTCCGGCGCCACCGGCGCGGAGCAGGACCTGCTGCTGGTCTCCCCCGCCGCGCTGAACGGCAGCGCCGCCCTGAACGGACAGCTCGTCGCGCACTGGGACGTCCAGGCCGACCTGGCCCACCTGGACACCGCGCGGCTGGGCGGGCTGCACGACCGGACCCGCGCCTTCTCCGGCAGCCAGACCGCACTCTCGGTGTTCCAGGGGCGGAAGCCCCCGTTGGACGGCCTGACCGTGGTGTCGGGACTGCCGCAGGCGATCGACGCACTGGCCGTGCCGACCGTGGTGGCCCGCTCCGCGCTCTACCTGCCGACCGCGCTGCTGGCCGCGCTCGCGCTGACCGCACTGGTCCTGACGGCCCGTCAGCTGACGCTGCACCGGCGCGGCGAGCTGGCCCTGCAGCAGGCCAGGGGGGCAGGCACGGTGCGGCTGCTGCGGTTCGCGGCGGCCGAGTGGGCGGTCACCGGCATCCCCGCCGCGGTCGCCGCGCCGTTCCTGGCCGGACTGTTCCAGCCGGGCGCGCTCGGCCCGGCCGCCTGGGCGGCGTCCGGCGTCACCCTGCTGGTGCACGGCGCGTCCGTACTGCTGCCGGTGCTGCCGCCGCTGCGGCTGCGGATCGGACGCGGCGCTCGGGCCGCGGCTGCCCAGCGGACCGGCGCGGACCTGGCCCTGCTGGCCATCGCCGGGCTCGGCTACCTGGAGTTGCGTCGGCACCACACGCTGACCGCGGCGGCGGTCGGCGACGCGAGCGGCGGTCTTTCGGTGGACCCGGTGCTGGTGCTGGTCCCGGTGGTGGCGGGCGGAGCCGCCGCGCTGCTGCTGCTCCGGCTGCTGCCGCTGACCTCGCGGCTGCTCGACGCGTTCGGGCGACACCGGAAGGGGCTGGTGCTGCCGCTGGCGGGCTGGCAGTTGAGCCGCAGGTCGGCACGGAACGCCGGGCCGGTGGTGCTGATGTGCCTGGCCGTGTCGGTCGGCGCGCTCGCCACCACCGCGCTGGCCTGCCTGGACCGGCTGGCCGTGGACCAGGCCGGGTTCAGCGTCGGCGCGGACGTCCGGATCGACCCGACCGGCAGCGGGAGCTATCCGGCGGCGGTGCTGGGCAGCGGGTATGCGGCGCTGCCTGGGGTGACCGCGGTGGCGCCGGTGACGGTGGCCTCGGCCAACCTGCCGGGCGGGGCGACCGAGGATCTGGTGGGGACGATATCCGGGGTCGCGCCGGGAGCGGGGGTCTCCGACGGGGGCCTCTCCGGCGGGGGCCGCTCGGGGACGGGTGCCTCGGGGGCAGGTGGCTCGGGCGGGGGTGGCTCGGGGGCGGGTGGGTTCGGGGTGGTGCTGCCCGGTCGTCCGGGCACGTTGCTGCTCGACGAGACGCTGGTCAGCGACGGTGACACCGCGGCGCCGCGGTTGCGGCTGACGCTGCAGGACGCGGCCGGGCTCGACAGCACCGTGTCGACCGCGCTGCCCGCCGCCGACGGCGCCCGGCATGTGGTCAGGATTCCGCTGGAGGTCCCGCTGAGCGGCGGCCTCAGCCGCAGTTACCCGCTGACGCTGACCGCGATCACGGTCGCCCCCGAGCCCGACGTCGCACCGGCGCGGCTGCGGCTGACGGTGCATCGGGTGGGCGGAGCGGGCTCCGTGGCCGGGACGGGCTCGGCGGCCGGAGGCGGAGCCGGGGGCTCGGGGGACGTCTGGGCGGCGGCCGTGCTGCCGTCCGGGCTGGGCTGGGCGGACCGGACCGACGACGCCAAGGACGCCACCTCGGGAGCCTGCCTCGGCGTCTTCACCGACGGGTACCAGTACGGCGCGCCTGGCGTCTGCTCACTCAGCGGGGGTGGCACCGGCGGGGGCGGCGGAGCCGACCTGCTCAGGGCCGACCTCAGCACCGGCTTCCGCGGCTCACCCGCCGGGGCCGACGGCCTCCCCGCGATGACCGCGATGCCCACCCAGCCCCGGATGTCGCTGCAAATCGTCGCGGCCCCGACCGGGAAGCCGAAGCCGCTGCCGGTCCGCGCGGACGCGGTCGCGCTGGGCGACGGCCGCCTCTCCGTCGGCGACAGCACCACGCTGGACCTGGGCACCGGGTCCGGGCTGCCGGTGACCGTGGTCGGCGAGGTCGCCACCATGCCGGGGCTCGGCCGGGGCCAAGGCCATCTGGTGGCCGACCAGCGTCAGTTGGCCGCCGCGCTGACCGCGGCCGGGACGCCCACCCAGGATCCGGCGTTCTGGTGGCTGACCAGCCGTGACAGCGCCCGGACCAGCGCCGCGGCGGCGGTGCGGCCGGCCCTCGGCAGCGCCGTCACCCGCGCGCAGGCGGCGACCGCGTTGCGGACCGACCCGTTCCGCAGCGGGCTGCGCCGGGTGCTCGCGCTGAGTCGCTTCCTGGCGCCCTGCTTCGCCGTGGTCGGCTTCACCGTCCACGCGGTGATCTCCACCCGGGAGCGGCGGCGGGAGTTCGCCCTGCTCCGGGCCATGGGGATACCCGTCGGGCGACTGTCCACGCTGCTCGGCGCGGAGCAGTTGAGCATCGCGCTGTTCGCGGTCGTGCCGGGGGCGCTGATCGGCACGGCACTGGCGGGCGCCGTACTGCCGCTGGTCACCGTGGACGACACCGGGCAGCCGCCGTATCCGCCGATGCGGCTGGTGCTGCCGTGGGCAGACGTGGCGCTGACGGCGCTGGCCACCGCGGCGGCGATCTGCCTGGTGGTGCTGGCGCTGGCACGGCTGCTGGCCCGGGTGGACCTGGTCCGGGTGCTCCGAGCGGGGGAGAGCGGATGAACCGCGGCGCGGTGAGTGCGCGGCTGGTGCGGCGGGAGGCCCGGGGGGACCTGCCGTTGCTGGCCTGTCTGGCTCTGCTGGTCGCGGTGTTGACGGCGCTGTGCGCGCTGGGGCCCGCCCTGGCCGGTCGGCAGGAGGACCGGGCGCTGCGGCAACGCCTCGCCACCGCACAGGCGCAGGCCCCGCTGCTGAGCGTGAGCACCCAGCCGGTGAGCCACCCCTTCGAGGACCCGACCGCGCCGGTCCCGCCGCCGACAGCCACCGTGCTGGCCGCCGGGCCGCGGCTGACCGCGAGCCTCGGCGGTCCGCTGGCGCGGAGCCTGTCCGTGTCCGGCGGCGGCTTCGACTACGCCGCCGCCGCGCTGACCACCCCGCGTCCGCCGGACCGCACCGTCGCCGACACCAAACTGACGCTCAGTCACCTCGCTGACACCGCAAGCCGTCTGCGCTTTCCGACCGGCCGCGCCCCGGCCGACCGCACCCCCTCCGGCACGCTGCCGCAGATCGCCCTCTCCCAGGACACCGCCCAGGCCCTCGGCGTGCGGACGGGCAGCCGCCTCGACCTCTCCTTCCCCGGCGCACCGCACCAGGCCTTCACCGTGAGCGGCGTCTTCGTGCCGATGCAGTCCGCGGACGGGTTCTGGCAGCAGCAGTCGACGCTGGTGCAGCCGCTCCGCTACCCGGAGGAGTCCAAGGCCGGGACCGTGCTCGCGGTGCGCGGCCTGGTCGGCACCGACGCCGCGGACCTGCTGACCCGGGACGACGTGGACAGCCCGCTGCTGACCTGGCCGGTGCGGGTCGACCTGGGCCCGGCCGCCGTCTCCCGCGCGAGCACGCTGACCGGGCCGCTGGCCACCCTCGCCGCCGACCTCAACGCCCGGCAGTGCCACGGCACCGACCAGGGCACCGGACAACCGTCCTGCATGGTCGGCGGCCTGGAGACCAGCGGCTTCCTGGTGCCGGACGGCCTCAGCCCGCTGCTGGCCACCTTCGCCGCCGAGGACGCCCAGGCCCGGACGGTCGGCACGTTCGCCGTCGCCTCGCTGGTGGCAGTCGCGCTGGCCACCGCCGCCGTCGCGATCCGGCTGCTGCTCCGGCGCCGGGAGGCGGAGCTGCGGTTGCAGCGGGCCCGTGGCGCGTCCACCGCCCGGCTGGTGCTGCTGCGCGGCGCGGTGGCCTGGCCGGTGGTGCTGGTCAGCGCGGGAGCCGGCTGGGCGGCCGGGTCGGCGCTCGCCCCGGCCGGGACCTCGGGCGCACCGCGGCCCGGCGCCGCGGTGGCCGTCACCGTCGCGGCGATGCTGCTGCTCCCGCTGCTCACCTGGTCCGCGGTGCGGGAGGGGCGGTCGGCGGGGGCATCACGGGCACGCGGCCCGGCCGCCGACGGACGACTCGCCGACGGACGGCGCGGCGGGGGCCTCGGCGGGGAGCCGCGGGGCGGCGGCTCCCGGCGCGTGGTGCTGGAGCTGACCGTGCTGCTGGCGGCCGTCGCCGGGGTGCTGGCGCTGCGGACGCAGGGGGCCGACGGAGAGCTGAGCGCGGTCCCGGTACTGGTGGCGCTGGCCGCGGTGCTGGTGCTGCTGCGGCTCTATCCGCTGGTGCTGCGGCTGCTGACCCGGCGGCTGCGGCGCGGCGGCGGGCTGCTGGCGTTCGTCGGAATGTCCCGGGCCGCACGGGACGCCTCGGCCACCGGTCTCGCCCTGTTCGTCCTGGTGCTGACGCTGGGGACGGCGGTGTTCGGCGGCCTGGTGCAGCGGACCATCGCGGACGGCGCGGAGGCGGGCGCAGCCTGGAGCAGCGGCGGCGTGGACGCGACGGCGCTGGCGGCGGGCACGGCGACGCCGACGCCGGACGGCACCGGCCCGGGCACCTCCACCTCCACCTCCACCGGCACTGCTACCGCCCCCGGCACCGGGATCCGTTCCGCCGTCGAGCAGCTGCGCAGCCTCACCCTGGTCGGGCAGGCCGACGGGGCCGGGATCTCCTCGGTCGCGGTGGTCACCCTGGACCCGGCCCGGCTGGCGGCGCTCTCCCCCGCCACCGCGGCCACCCCACTGGTGAGAGCACTGCTCTCGGATCTGAGCACCGCTCCGAGAACCCTCGCCGACGGCACCGTCCAGCTCCCCTTCGTGGCCACCCCCGGCCTCCGCGCCCGTGAGCACACCGGTGGCTTCACCGCCGCCTACCAGGCCTACGGCAAGCCCAGCGTCCACCTGGTGCTCCAGCCCGCCGGGTCGCTCACCGACGCCGAGCTGCGCGACCCGCTGCTCGGTCCGATCACCGAGCAGATCGCCCCCGGCACCCCGCTGCTGATCACCACCGCGGCCGTCGCCCCGATCCTCCCGGCCCAGTCCTCCGGCAGCACCGCCGTCCTGCTGGGCGACCCCTCCGGCACGGCGGGCCCCTCGGCCCTGCGCACCGCGGGCGTCCGGGCCCTGGGGCCGTCGGCGCAGGTCCGGGTCCGCTCGCAGGCCCTCAGCGCGCTGCGCCAGGACGGGCTGACCCGCGGCGTCGGCGCCGTCTACGCCGGATGCACCGCCCTCGCGGTGCTGTTCGGACTGCTCGCGGTGGCCCTGGAGCTGGTCCTCACCTCGGCCGAACGCAGCCGCACCAGCTCCTACCTGCGGACTCTCGGCCTGGGCAGCAGGGCCGCCGCCACGCTGCACCTGCTCCAACTGGTGCCGTTCGCGGTGGCCGCCGCCGTGGGCGGGGTGCTGCTGGGACTGCTGGAGCCGCGGCTCATGGGCAGCTCACTGAACCTCCGTCAGTTCACCGGAGGTCCGGTCCAGCCCGCCCTCAGCACCGACTACCGGCTTACCCTGGCACTAGGGGCCGGTCTCGCCCTGCTGGTCCTCGGCGCGGCGGTGGTGGAGACTGCGGTCACACGCGGGCGCCGCCTGGGGGCGGTGCTCCGGTTGGGGCAGAGCTGAGAAGGAGTGCGCGGTCATGGCGGACGACGTGGAAAGCGCGGACAAGGCGGGCAAGAACGGCATCCAGTTCCAGGACGACGGCCGCAGCCTGCTGGAGGCGCTGATCGACGGCAGGCAGGCGGGCCGGATCGACTACTTCCTGCTGGCGCCCGAGAACGGCGAGGACGACGCCCCGGCCGCCCGGGTCGGCGTCCACACCGTGGTCCAGCCCGCGCAGGAGGGCCAGGGCATCGGCGGCCGGCTCGCCGTCGCCTTCTACCGCGCCGCGGCGGCGGAGGGCCGTACGGTCGTCCCGCTCTGCCCGTACCTCAAGCACTGGGCCGAGACCCACCCGGACCAGGCCCCCGCCGCCGCCCCGGAACTCATCGCCCGCGCCGCCGCGTATGTGGAGACCCACTCCTCGCTCTGGTGACCCGGGGTGGCCTGGCGTCCCCGGCCGGTGTCCCCCTGGCCGGTGTCCCAGCGGCCGGCGCGGCCGGGTAGCGTCACCGTCCATGTCACGATCACTGCGGCTGGCCGCCCACCGCACCGTCTCCGCGCAGCTCGCCCGCCGCAGCGACCAGCAGCTGCGTGAGCTGCTGGAGACCGCCGCGCCGCTCGGCACGGGGATCGGCGGGACGGTGGCGCTGCTGCGGCTGGACGGCGTGCCGGTGTTCGTCAAGAAGGTGCCGCTGACCGACCTGGAGCGGCGGCCCGAGCACACCCGGTCGACGGCGAACCTGTTCGACCTGCCCGCCTTCTACCACTACGGAGTGGGCTCGGCCGGCTTCGGCGCGTGGCGCGAGCTGGCCGTGCACGAGCAGACCACCGACTGGGTGCTCTCCGGCGAGGCGGACTGCTTTCCGCTGACCTACCACTGGCGGGTGCTCGACCAGGACGCCCCGGCGGTGGCGACGGCCCCGACGCCCGAGGAGGACCGGGAGCTCGAAGACCGAGTGGCCTTCTGGGAGGGGTCACCGGCCGTGCGCGCCCGGCTCAGGGCGCTCCGCGAGTCCACCGCGAGCGTGGTGCTCTTCCTGGAGCACATCCCGCACCGGCTGGGCGACTGGCTGTACGAGCGGGTCAGCGACGGCGGCCGGACCGGCGAGCAGGCCTGCGCGATGGTGCGACGGGAACTCGCGACCGGCACCGAGCTGATGAACTCCCGTGGGCTGCAGCACTTCGACGCGCACTTCCACAATGTGCTGACGGACGGTCAGCGGCTCTACTTCGCCGACTTCGGCCTCGCCCTGAGCGACCGCTTCGACCTCGCGGAGCCGGAGGCGGCGTTCCTGCGGCGGCACCGCAGCTATGACGCCTCCTACACCGCCACCCGACTGTTCAACATGATCGTCTCGGTCGAGGAGATCGGCGTCGCCGACACCGTCGTCCGCGCGTACGCCGACGGCGGCAATCCCGGCGGACTGCCGGAGCCGCTGCTGGCGACCGCGCGGCGGCTGGCACCGGTCGCGCTCGCCGTCGGCGGCTTCTACCGCGGGCTGCGGCTGGAGTCACGGTCCACCCCGTATCCGTCCGCCGCGGTCGAACGCGCCTGCGCGGACGCGGGGCTGACATCGGGCTGACGGGCGGACGCCGGCCGCACCCCCTTGATCCCCGCCGCGCGCCATGCGCCACACTGCTGGCATGCGCCAACTCCTCCAGGGCTTCCGTCATCTGCTGCGCGGTCAGCGCTGGGCCGTCCGGCACGGCCGCTGGTGGGGGTTCGGGCTGCTGCCGGGACTGGTCTCGCTGGTGCTGTACGTCGCGGCGCTGGTCGCGCTGGCGGTCTGGTCCGGGGACCTGGCCGACTGGATCACCCCGTTCGCCGACCACTGGTCGTCGGGGGCCCGTACCGCGCTCCGCGACCTGACCGCGCTGCTGCTGGTCGGCGGCGGGCTGATGCTCGCGGTGGTGACCTTCACCGCGGTCACCCTGATGATCGGGGAGCCGTTCTACGAGTCGCTGTCGGAGCGGGTCGAGGACATCGAGGGCGGCGGCCCCGCGCCGCTGGGCCTGTCCTGGTGGCGGCAACTGCTCTGGGGTCTGCGGGACGCCCTGGCGTCGGTGCTGATCGTGGCCGGGATCGGCGTGCTGCTGTTCGGCTGCAGCTTCGTCCCGGTGGTCGGGCAGACCGTGGTGCCGGTCGTCGGGGCCTGCGTCTCCGGCTTCTTCCTCACCGAGCAGCTCACCGCGGTCGCCTTCCAGCGGCGGGGGTTGACGTTCCGTCAGCGGGTCCGGCGGTTGCGCGGACGGCTGCCGCTGGCGCTGGGCTTCGGCGTGCCGCTGGTGCTGCTGTTCCTGATTCCGCTGGTCGCCGTCTTCGCCATGCCGGGCGCGGTGGCCGGGGCGACCCTGCTGGTCCGCGACCTGGACCCGGCCAACCCGGCACCGGCCGGACCGCCGGCCGCGGCACCGCCACCCGCGCCGTCCGCACCCGTAGCGGGGCCGGGGCCGTCCGCACCGGGGCCGACGCCGACGGCGTAACCGCCCCCCGGGCGTCGGCACCGGGGGAACAATGACGGCATGGCGCACTCCCCGACCCCGCTGACCCCCCGCACCCCTCCGACCGACCAGCTGCACCGGCTCGACCTCGGCTACTTCGTCCGTCCCGCCGCGGAGGCGGGCGAGCCGCAGCCGCGCGTCGAGGCGGTGCTCGGCTACGTGCTGCGCCGGGACGGGCGCACCGTCCTCTTCGACACCGGCATCGGCGAGGCCGACCCGGAGACCGAGGCGCACTACCGTCCGCGCCGACACCCGCTGCGCGGCGCGCTCGCGGCGGTCGGGCTCGGCCTGGACGACGTCGACCTGGTGGTCAACTGCCATCTGCACTTCGACCACTGCGGCGGCAACCCGCTGCTCCCCGGCACGCCGATCCTGGTCCAGCGGGCGGAGTTGGCCGCGGCGCGCGGCGGCGGCCACACCGTGGACGCCCTGGTCGACTTCACCGGCGCCGCCTACCGGGAACTGGACGGCGAGGCGGAGATCCTGCCGGGAGTCTGGATCATCCCCACCCCCGGCCACACCGACGGCCACCAGTCGCTGGTCGTCCGCCGCTCCGACGGCAGCATCGTCCTGGCCGGCCAGGCCCACGACTTCGCCTCGCAGTTCGCCGCGGACGTCCTGGCCCGGCAGGCCGCGAGCGACGGAGCGGAGCCGCCGCTCCCCGACTACCGGCCCTGGTTGGACCGCCTCGCCGAATTCGACCCGCGCCGGGTGCTGTTCGCCCACGACAACTCGGCCTGGGAACCCGCATCCCTTGAGGTCCCTTCTGCGGGGTGGTAGGCATAGCGGTATCTGACGCATCGTCAGCTACCGGAAGCAGGTACCCGATGACGCTCACCACCCTGCGCTTCAACCAGGTCACCCCCGGGCTCGACCGGCGCGAGGTCTCCGCCCGCTACCGGGCCACCGTCGAGATGGCGGCCTTCGCCGACGCCCACGGGTTCGACCTGGTGACCCTGGAGGAGCACCACGGCGCCGACGACGGCTGGAGCCCGTCCCCGCTGAGCACGGCCGCCGCGGTGTTCGGGGCGACCCGGCGGATCGGGGTGATCGTCTGCGCCCTGCTCACCCCCCTCTACGAGCCGCTGCGGCTGGCCGAGGACGTCGCCGTGCTGGACCACCTCAGCGGCGGACGGCTGACCCTGGTCGCCGGGCTCGGCTACCGCCCCGAGGAGTACACCGCGCTCGGCAAGGACTGGGCGCAGCGCGGCCGACTCCAGGACGAGGTGCTGGAGACCCTGCTCAAGGCCTGGACCGGCGAGCCCTTCGACCACCACGGCCGCACGGTGCGGATCACCCCGCCGCCGCTGACCCGTCCGCACCCCGGGCTGATGGTCGGCGGCTCCTCCCGGGTGGCGGTGCGCCGGGCGGTGCGGCTCCGGCTGCCCTTCTTCACCGCCGCCTACCTGCCGGACCTGGTCGACCTCTACGACGCGCTGGCCGCCGAGGCCGGTTTCGAGGGCGGCTTCGCCTCCCTGCCGCCGGAACGGACCGCGATGATCCACTGCACCGAGGACCCGGACAAGGCCTGGGCCGAGTACGGCGACTGCTTCCTGCACGAGGCCCGCACCTACGCCGGCTGGCAGACCGCCGACGTCTCCTCGGCGATGGCCAGCACCGCCGCCACCGCCGAGGAGCTGCGCGCGGAGGGGATCTACGCCTGCCTCACCCCGGACGAGTGCCTGGAGGTCGCCCGCAGCGAGGGGCCGCTCGGCACACTGCTGCTGCACCCGCTGTGCGGGGGGCTGCCGGTCGACGCGGGCTGGGAGAGCCTGCGGCTGTTCGCCGACCAGGTGGTGCCCCGGCTCGGCGGGGAGCCGCCGTCGGCGTGACGCGGCTTTCGGCGGGACCGGCTTTCGGCGTGACGCGGCCGTCGACATGACGTTGTCGGTGTGACGCGCCGGGCCCGCAGCGTCGGGAAGTCCCGCACCGGGCGTCGAACTGGGGCAGGATCGAGGCACTGCCTCAGGAACGGGCCCAAGGACGGGAAGCATGACGAGCACTCAGCAGGAGATCAGCACCGCCGACTACGACGTGGTCGTCGTCGGTGCGGGCCCGGTGGGCGAGAACGCGGCCGACCGGGCCCGCGCCGCGGGGCTCACCGTGGCCGTGGTGGAGAGCGAACTCGTCGGCGGCGAGTGCTCCTACTGGGCCTGCATGCCGAGCAAGGCGCTGCTGCGCCCGATCGTCGCGCTGGCCGAGGCCCGACGCCTCCCCGGCGCGCGCGAGGCGCTGACCGGACGGCTGGACGCGGCATCGGTGCTGGCCCGGCGGGACGCGTTCACCTCGCACTGGAAGGACGACGGCCAGGCCCAGTGGGTCCAGGGCATCGGCGCCGACCTGGTCCGCGGCCACGGCCGGCTGGACGGTGCGCGGCGCGTCAGTGTGACCCAGGCAGACGGCACCGTAAGGCTGCTGACGGTGCGTCATGCCGTGGTCGTGGCCACCGGCAGCCGGGCCGTGCTGCCGGATCTGCCCGGCATCGCCGAGGCGCGGCCGTGGACCAGCCGCGAGGCGACCTCGTCCGCCACCGTGCCGAACCGGCTCGCCGTGGTCGGCGGCGGGGTGGTCGGGGTGGAGATGGCCACCGCCTGGAACGCGCTGGGCGCGGAGGTCACCCTGCTGGTGCGCGGGACCGGCCTGCTGCCGAACGTCGAGCCGTTCGCCGGGGAGCTGGTCACCGCCGGGCTCACCGAGGCGGGCGTGGACGTGCGGACCGGGGTCTCGGTCTCCTCGCTGAGCCGCCCGGCCCCGGACGGCCCGGTGACCCTGCGGCTGGACGGCGGCGACGACGGGTCGGACGAGCTGGAGGTGGACGAGATCCTCTTCGCGGTCGGGCGCGCGCCGCGCACCGACGACCTCGGGCTGGACACCGTCGGCCTGAAGCCCGGGAGTTGGCTGGAGGTGGACGACAACTGCCGGGTGACCGCGCTCTCCGGGGACGGCGGCTGGCTCTGGGCGGTCGGCGACGTCAACCACCGGGCGCTGCTGACCCACCAGGGCAAGTACCAGGGCCGGTTGACCGGCGACGCGATCGGCGCGGTCGCGGCGGGCCGTCCGCTGGACACCGCGCCCTGGGGCGCGCACGCGGCCAGCGCGGACGTCGGCGCGGTCCCGCAGGTGGTGTTCACCGACCCTGAGGTGGCCGCGGTCGGGGTGACCGCGGCCCAGGCCGAGCGGGCCGGGCTGCGGGTGCGGGCGGTGGACTACGAGATCGGCGGTGTCGCGGGCGCGAGCCTCTACGCGGACGGCTACACCGGCCGCGCCCGGATCGTGGTCGACCTGGACCGCGAGGTGCTGGTCGGAGCGACCTTCGTCGGCGCGGGCGTCGCGGAGCTGCTGCACTCCGCGACCGTCGCGGTGGTCGGCGAGGTGCCGATCGCACGACTGTGGCACGCGGTCCCGTCCTACCCGACGATCAGCGAGGTCTGGCTGCGCCTGCTGGAGGCCTACCGGGGCTGACCCTGAGCTTGTCATTGATGGACTGCAGTCCTGGACGCCCAGCGCCTGGAGCCCGGAGCGGATGTCGCTGCTGTCACCACCGTTCAGGTCCGGGAACTGGCGGACCGTCTGATCGCCGCCGGGTACGACGCCCCGCGGCTGGCCCATCTCCTGCGCGACCTGCCCGTGGAAGTGCTGGGCCGCCTGCGCTCGGGCCGGGTCATGCGCCGCCCGGTGCGTGCGCGGTCGCGGGCGAGACCCCGAACGACGGAGGCAGATGCCGCCGCGCACACCCGCCGGTCAGCGCGCCCGGTTGCGCGGCTGCGCACTCCCACCGCATAAGACAAGCTCTTATGCCGGGCAAACCCGTCTATTACTGCCGACCAATCGAGGTCATCTGTATATTCCAGTCCAAACTGCACCAAATCATCCGCACAGGTAAGTGGCAACGTCTTGGACGTAGACATTTCTCTTACCAGGTGACATGATTCAACGCACGCGATTCACTTAGTCCAGAGAAAAGGAAAAGAAATGAACTGGAAGCACCGTTCCCTGGCAGCACTTTCGACCGTCGCCCTCGCGGCCGGTGGCGCCCTCGCCGTCGCCGGGCCGGCCTCCGCCGCAGCGGGAACCGGAAACTGCGGCGCCGCCCATCTCTGCGTCTACAACAGCACGAACTTCCTCGGAGAGAAGATCACGGCTTCCAGCACGAACAGCTGCTTCAGGACTTACACCGTTGTCGGCCACGACTTCCTTACCATGTCGTACGTCAACAACCTGTCGGTTGACGCCTACATCTACACCGACCTGCCCGGCGGCGGCTTTGAAAAGGCGCGGACGCTCGTTTCTGGCGGCTTCAGCTCCGATATCAACGCCACCGGCGGGGGCTACTACCTCAATGTTGTCATTTGCGAGGGAAGCGCCAACCCGGCAAACTACCCCGGCCTTTAGTAGCACCCGTCGCGCATCTGCGGCGCTGCGCAGGGCGTCTTCGGGGGGCATTCTCTGCGAAGGCGCCCTGCCGTTGGTCGGTCCCGCCAGGTTTTCTCTGATAGAACGCTGCCATGAAACACATATACGTCGTACTCGCGCTCCTCTTCGGGTTGGCCATGTCCCCTGTCGCGTCGGCGCACGCCGCTCCCCTAACGCTTTCCGGGCTCAAGGGGACGGCCGAGAGGCCGATCATGACGGGCGGTCACATCGATGACGCGGCAACCGTGGCCCGCCTCGTCGCTCTGCACGCGAACACCTATGACTACCTCGTGGAGCAGCCGAACGACTGGGTCGATCTGCCCGGGTTCCTCAGTGCCGCTCAGACCTCGGGGATACAGGTCTTCGCGTACCTGTTGCCGCCGACCGAGTGCCCGCACAGCACCGGCGGGTCGACCTGCGACACCTACGCGCCGGATGCGGCCGACTACCCGCAGTGGGGGGCGGATCTCAACGCCCTGCATGGTGTCCACCCGAATCTGGTCGCCTGGACCATCGATGACATGGACAGTGGCGCGAATACGGCCCTGTTCACGCCCAGCTATGTCGCCACCATCCGTGCGAGCGCTCCTGACCTGCAGTTCTTTCTGCAGTTCTATCAGCCCAGCATGACCGCGGCGAAGATCGCGACCTACGCCGGGCACGCGGACGGGGTGATCATGCCCTACCGCGACGGCGCACAGGCCGACACCGTCACCACCGACACCCTGCAGAGCGAGGTCGCCGCGGACACCGCCCTGCTGAACCCCTACGGCATGCGGCTGATCGTCATGGTCTACGGCGACACCCTGGGCAGCGACGCGGCCACCAGCACCGCGGAGCTTCCCCCCGACACCGGCTATGTGCGCACCGTCACCGCCCAGGCCTGGGCCGACGTCAAGGCCGGCACCATCGCCGGGGTCATCGTCTGGAAGCAGGCCCTGGCCACGCCCGGCGTCCCCGCCTACCGCTCAGCGGCCTTGTCCTCTTGGGGCAACGGCGTACTGGACTTCACCATCGGCCCGAAGGTCGGCACCACGGCGGGCGACTTCGCCCAGGCAGCCGCCAAGGTCACCCTGGACCCCGGTTCCACCTCCTGCACGCTGGCCCTGTCCCGCAGGGACGACCGTGACACCACCGCGCCCTCCGGCTACCACCAGAAGCGCGCCTATGTGAACGGCACCCTGGTGTGGAACTCGGACGTCGCCTCCGAGGGAACGGACTGGTACAGCTCGAGCCCGCTCGACCTCACCCCGTACCTCAGCGGTGGGTCCGCCACCCTGGCCCTGCAGTTGTTCGAGAACGCCGGGGTGTCCAACTACCGTACCCACGTGGACTTCGACAACCTGCGGCTGACCGGGTGCAGCGTGCCCGACCCCGGCTTCGAGACCGGAGCGGGATGGACCCTGACCCACTCCGCCGACGGAGTCGTCCACGGTACCGTGTACCACTACAGCCCCACCTTCACCACCGACACCTTCAGCGCCCTGGCCGACGTCTTCGCCTCCTGACCCCCGTCGGCCGGCGTGGCCGGTGATCGGCCGTGCCGGCCGGGACGGGTCAGCGCCCGTCGGGGCCCGCCTCGCCGGAGCCGCGGGGGATCAGGCGGGCCGGGAGGACGATCCGGCGCGGCGGGGCGTCGTCGCCCGCCAGGCGGCGGAAGAGGAGGTCGGCGGCGGCGCGGCCGAGGGCGGCCGGGTCCTGGGCGACCACAGTCAGCCCCGGGGTGAGCAGGTCGGCCAGTTCCAGGTCGTCGAAGCCAACCAGGGCGGGCCGCGGCGACAGGGCGGGCAGCCGCCGCAGCACGCCCAGGGTGATCCGGTTGTTGCCGCTGAGCACGGCGGTGACCGGCGCGGCGCCGCCGGTCACCCGGTCCACCGAGGCGGCGACGCTCGCCGGGTCGGTGGGCGCCATGGCGATCCAGGCCTCGTCCACCGGCAGGCCCGCCTCCGCCATCGCCTCGCGGTAGCCGCGCAGCCGCTCCGCCGCGGTGTGGATCTGCGGCAGGTCGCCGAGGAAGGCGATCCGCCGGTGCCCGTGCCGGATCAGGTGCGCCACGCCCTCGCGCGCGCCGCCGACGTTGTCGGTCAGCGCGGCGTCGGCGTCGATCAGCTGCGCCGGGCGGTCCACGAACACCGCGGCGATCCCGGCGGCCAGCTCCGGCAGCAGGTAGCGGTGGTCGCCCCCGGCCGGGACCACCACCAGGCCGTCCACCCGGCGGGCGCAGAACGCCAGCGCCAACTCCTGCTCGTGCCGGGCGTCCTCGCCGCTGGAGCCGGTGAACAGCAGCGACCCGTGCATCCGGGCGACCTCCTCCACCGCGCGGCTGAGCTGCCCGGAGAACGGGTCGGCGATGTCCTCGAGCAGCAGCCCGACACTCGCGGTGCGGCCCTTGCGGAGCAGCCGCGCGCTGTCGTTGCGGCGGAACCCCAGCTCGGCGATGGCCGCCTGGACCCGCGCCGCCATGTCGGGCGTGACGCCCGCCTCCCCGTTCACGACCCGGGAGACGGTCTTCAGCCCGACGCCGGCGGTGGCCGCGACGTCCTTCATGGTCGGCCTGGATCCGTAGCGGGTGCTCATGCAGGGAGCATAAGGCCGCACCCGGCCCGTGCCGCCCCGAACCCCGGACCTGCGCCGCAGCCCGCCGGTCGGCGCCCCGGCGGATAGGGTCGGCAGGGTCCGGGGACGGCCCGGAGCAGCCGGGGACGGCCCGGAGCAGCCCGGGACGGGCCGGGCGGGCCCGGAGTGTTGGCCGGGGGCGGTTGCCGGGAGCAGGGAACGGACGGGAACGGACGGACATGACGGAGCATCTGGTGGTCGTCGGCGGGGACGCCGCCGGAATGTCGGCCGCCTCGCAGGCCCGGCGCAGGCGAGGCCGGGACGAGCTGCGGATCACCGCGTTCGAGCAGGGCGACTTCACCTCCTACTCGGCCTGCGGCATCCCCTACTGGGTCGGCGGCCAGGTCGCCGACCGCGACGCGCTGATCGCCCGGACCCCGGCCGAGCACCGGGAGCACGGCATCGACGTGCGGCTGCGGACCCGGGTGACCGAGATCGACCCGGACCGCCGCCGGGTGCGGACCCGCAGCCTGGACGACGGGACCGAGGCCTGGACCGGCTTCGACCAACTGGTCGTCGCCACCGGCGCGGAGCCGCTGCGCCCGCCGCTGCCCGGCTTCGACGCCCCGGGCGTGCACGGCGTGCAGACCCTGGACGACGGGGCGGCGCTGCTGGCCACGCTGGAGCGGGACGTGCACCGGGCGGTGGTGGTCGGCGGCGGCTACATCGGTGTGGAGATGGCCGAGGCCATGGTGCAGCGCGGTCTGGCGGTGACCATGGTGCACCGGTCGGCGGAGCCGATGGCGACCCTCGACCCGGACATGGGCCGACTGGTGCGGGTGGCGATGGAGGGCATGAGCATCACCGTCGTCCCCGGGGCCGAGGCGGAGGAGGTGCTGCTCGACGCCGCGGGCCGCCCCCGGGCTGTGCGGACCTCGGCGGGCGAGTTCCCGGCCGACGTGGTGCTGCTCGGCCTCGGGGTGCGGCCCAGGACGGCGCTGGCGCGGGCGGCCGGGCTGCCGCTGGGCGGCTCCGGCGGGCTGCTGACCGATCCGTCGATGCGGGTCGAGGGCGCCGACGGGATCTGGGCCGGCGGCGACTGCGTGGAGGTGCTCGACCTGGTCTCCGGCGTCCGCCGGCACATCGCGCTGGGCACCCACGCCAACAAGCACGGCTTGGTGATCGGGACCAACATCGGCGGCGGCAGGGCCGTCTTCCCCGGCGTGGTGGGCACGGCGGTGAGCAAGGTCTGCGCGCTGGAGATCGCCCGCACCGGGCTGCGCGAACGCGACGCGGCCGAGGCGGGGATCGGCTTCGACACCGCCGTGATCGAGTCCACCAGCCGGGCCGGGTACTACCCGGGCGCAGCGCCGATGACCGTCAAGATGCTGGCCGAGCAGCGGACCGGACGGCTGCTCGGCCTGCAGATCGTCGGCCGCGAGGGCGCGGCCAAGCGGGTCGACATCGGCGCGGTGGCGCTCACCGCGGGGATGACGGTGGATCAGGTCGTCTCCCTGGACCTCGGCTACGCCCCACCGTTCTCCCCGGTCTGGGACCCGGTCCAGGTCGCCGCCCGCAAACTGGTCTCCAACCGCGAGGGCCCGGCACCAAAGTCCCAGCGGGCGTAGTCCCCTGGTCCGAGGCCCGGCTCAGGGGGCCGGCCTAGGGTCGGAAGACGCAGCAGGGGGAACGCGGGTCGGAAGAGAGGGGTGTGCCGGTGCGGGCCATCGTTGTGCGGGAGTTCGGCGGGCCGGAGCAGTTGCGCCTTGAGGTGGTGCCCGATCCGGTGCCGGGGGACGGCGAGTTGCTGGTCGGCGTCGAGGCAGTCGGGATCCAGTTCGTCGAGACGCAGGTCAGGGCGGGGCGGTTGCAGGGGGTCTCGCCGGTCGCCCCGGCCGGGCTGCCGTGGACGCCGGGGCGTGAGGTGGCCGGGGTGGTCCGCGCGGTCGGCGCGGGCGCGGACCCGGCGCTGCTCGGCCGGCGGGTGGCCGGGCAGACCGCCGCCCAGGGCGGCTACGCCGAGCTGGCGGTCGTGGCCGCCGCAGCGGCGCACCCGCTGCCGGACGGGCTGAGCAGCACCGACGCGGTGGCGCTGCTCGGCACCGGGCGAACGGCGGTCGGGCTGGTCGAGACGGCGGGGATCGGCAAGGGCGACACCGTGCTGATCGAGTCCGCCGCCGGGGCGGTCGGCGCGCAGGTCGTCCAGCTCGCCGGGGCGGCCGGGGCCGAGCGGGTGATCGGGCTGGCCCGTGGTGCGGAGAAGCTGGCACTGGTAAGGGAGTTGGGTGCGGACGCGGCCGTCGACTACACCGACCGGGACTGGCCGGACCAGGTGCGGGCCCTCGCGCCGGAAGGGGTGACGGTGGTGCTGGACGCCGTCGGCGGCGAGGTCGGCAGCCAGGCGTTCGAGCTGCTGGCACGGGGCGGACGGTTCGTCGTCTTCGGCTTCTCCAGCGGTGCGACGACGGCGCTCGACCCGGCGGTGGTGGCCGAGCGCGGCATCGTCACCCCCGCCTACTTCGGGCCGCCGACCGGGCCGCGCGGCCCGGAGCAGCAGCTGCGGCAGATCCGCGAAGCGCTGGCCGCGGCGGCGGAGGGGCGACTGAAGCCGCTGGTCGGGCAGAGCTTCAGGCTCGCGGACGCGGCGGACGCGCACCGCGCGATCAGCGCGCGGGCGACGGTCGGCAAGACGGTGCTGGTGCCGTGACCGGAACGGCGCCGTGGATCCGGCCGGTGACCCGAGCCGGGTGGACCAGGGGGTGAGACGGCGGGCGGCGGGCCTTCCTGGGGCTGATCCGCTGCTGCCAGGATGGTGCGCGTCCTACCCTCGCCCTCCCTACCCAGGAGCTCCTGCCTCATGGCATCGGCCTCGGCCTCCGCCACCAGCCCGCACCACAACGGACCGCTCAGTCACCGCTACCGCGGCGAGCACCCGCTCCGCACCCTCGTCTACCTCTTCGAACCGGACCGGCGCCGGGTCGCCCAGGCCGTCGCCGCCTACTTGGGCAAGCACACCCCGGTGTGGCTGCTCCCGCTGATCACCGCCAACATCATCGACGTCGTGGTGCGGCACAGCGACGTCTCCGCACTGTGGTGGAACGCCGGCGTGCTGCTGGTGGTCCTCTCGCTCAACCTGCCGATGCACCTGCTCTACGTCCGCTGGATGCACGGCAGCATCCGCCGCACCGGCACCCGGCTGCGTTCGGCGCTGTGCCACCGGATGCAGCAGCTGTCGATCGGCTACCACTCCCGGGTCAGCGCCGGGGTGCTGCAGGCCAAGGTGATCCGGGACGTGGAGAGCATCGAGACCGCCGCGCAGCAGACCGCCGACAACGGCCTGGCCGCGGTGGCGACGCTGCTCGGCGGCCTGGTGGTGATCGGGGTGGAGACACCCCTGTTCCTGCCGGTGTTCCTGGTGCTGGTGCCCGCGTCGGCGGCACTGGTGGTGCGGCTGCGCAAGCGGCTCCGCAGCAACAACGAGACCTTCCGCCGCGAGGTGGAGCAACTGTCGTCCCGGGTCATCGAGATGACGACGCTGATCCCGATCACCCGGGCGCACGCGCTGGAGCGCACCGCGCTGAAGCGGGTGGACCGGACGCTCGGCTCGGTGCTCAGCGCCGGGCTGCGGCTCGACCTGCTGAACGGGCTGTTCGGGGCGCTGGCCTGGATCCTGCTGAACACCATCGGGGTCGGCTGCCTGGTCGGCTCGGCACTGGTCGCGTACTACGGCTGGTTCCAGGTGACGGCTGGTCAAGTCGTGATGCTCAGCGCCTACTTCACCGCGCTGACCAGCTCCGTCACCAGCCTGATGATGCTGACTCCGCTGATCGGCAAGGGCCTTGCCTCGGTCCGCTCGGCCGGTGAGCTGCTGGAGGCGCCCGACCTGGAGGAGAACGCGGGCAAGGCCGAGGTCGCCGAGGTCCGCGGCCGGATCCAGTTCCAGCAGGTCGGCTTCAGCTACCCGGGCGGCGACCGCCCCTCGGTGACCGGCTTCGACCTGGACGTCCGGGCCGGTGAGACGATCGCGCTGGTCGGCGGCTCGGGCGCGGGCAAGTCCACCATGCTCAACCTGGTCATCGGCTTCCTCCGGCCCACCGAGGGCCGGATCCTGCTGGACGGCCGGGACATGGAGGCGCTGGACCTGCGCAGCTACCGCACCTTCCTCTCGGTGGTGCCGCAGGAGTCGATCCTGTTCGAGGGCAGCATCCGGGAGAACGTCGGCTACGGCATGACCGACGTCCCCGAGGAGCGGGTCAGGACCGCCCTGCGGGACGCCAACGCGCTGGAGTTCATCGACCGCCTCCCGGAGGGGCTGGACACCGTCGTCGGCGAGCGCGGCGCACGGCTGTCCGGCGGGCAGAAGCAGCGGCTGGCCATCGCCCGCGCGCTGATCCGCGACCCCCGGGTACTGATCCTGGACGAGGCGACCTCGTCGCTCGACTCCCGCTCCGAGGCCCTGGTCCAGCAGGCGCTGGCCCGACTGGTCCAGGGCCGTACGGTGTTCGTGGTCGCGCACCGGCTGTCCACCATCAAGGGCGCCGACCGGATCGTGGTCATGGACGAGGGCCGGATCGCCGAGGTCGGCCCGCACGACCGGCTGCTGCGCAACGGCGGCGTGTACGCCGGGCTCCAGGCGGCGCAGATCGCCTGAGCGGGCGGGCGGCCATCAGGGCCCCGCGGGCTCCTGGTCCAGGTCGCAGCCCTCGTTGAGGACGTCGTAGCCGATGAAGGCGAACATCGACCGACCCGGCCGGAGCGGTCGGGGCGTGCCGGTGAACCGGTGTGCCCCGATCCCCTGGTGGACCGCCGGGTCGGACACCCAGACCCGCTGGTAACCGCGCTGCTCGAACCAGTCGCAGATCAGCGCGGCCCGGTCGGCCTCGCCGCCGCGGTGCCGGGTCCAGACCACCGTGCCGCCGGTGGCGCAGAGCTCGGCGCAGCTGTCGATGGTCCGTTCGATGTCAACGTCGCTGACATTGCCGAAGATCCCGCAGGCGATCACCAGGTCGGCCGGGACCATGCCGCGGTAGTGGTCGGTCAGCGCCGCGTCCCCGGTCACCACCTCGACCTGTCCGCCGAGCCCGGCCGCCGCGGCGTCGGCCTCGGCGCGGGCGGTGTTGCGCGGGTCCAGCTCCACCAGCCTGGCCCGGACGTCGGCACGGCGCGGGTGGTCCGCGAGCGCCTCGATCAGGTCGCGCCCCTGCCCGGCGCAGAGGCTCACCACCCGCAGCGGGCCGGGCGGAGCCCCGTCCAGCGCCTGGCGGATCAGCCCCTTCACCGCGACCAGGCGGGCGGCGAGGACGGAGTCGGGTCGGTCGTAGGCGTCGTGCCAGCTCTGCCAGTCCATGACCCCGAGCCTAGGGGGCACGGCCGGTGAACGGCCGTGCCCCCCGGGTCGGTTGACGCCTGCGCTGGTCAGCCGGTGTGCACGGTGCAGGGCGCGCCGTTGAGGGTGGCGGTCGTGGGCGGGTTGTCGGCGGTGGTCCAGCTGCCGTTGAAGCCGAAGGCGGCGGAACCGCCGTTGGCCGCGAGGACGGCGTTGTAGGAGAGGCCGGTCACGCTGACCACGGCTCCGGTCTGGGTCTCGGTGCCGTTCCAGAGCTGGGTGATCTGCTGACCGCTGGGGAAGGACCAGCTGACGGTCCATCCGTTGACGGCGCCGGCACCGTGGTTGACGACGGTGACACTGGCGCCGAAGCCGCCGGGCCACTGGCTGCTGACGGTGTAGTCGACCTCGCAGGCCCCGGGGGTCGGGGTGGCGGTGGGCGTGGACGTCGGCGAGGCCGTGGCGGTGGGGGTCGGGGTGGGCGTGGGCGTCGGGGTAGTGGTCGCGGTGGGTGTCGGGGTCGGCGTCGGGGTGCCGGTCGCGGTGCCGGCCACGTCGCCGTAGAGGATGCCGCGGCCGTTGCTGCTCACATACACCCGGCCGTAGATCCGCGGGTCGCCGGTGATCGCCGCACCGGTCCAACCCCACTGGTGCTGGTCGTCGTTGATGCGGATCCAGCTCGCGCCCGCGTCGTCCGAGCGGAAGATGCCGCGGACCCCGCCGATCTGCGCGCTGGTGTAGAGGGCCGGGTAGGTCGCGCCGGGCGCGGCCTTGCCGAAGCCGATGGTGTCGGCCTGGTCCACGCCCGCCAGCCGGGTGAAGCTGCTGCCGCCGTCGGTCGAGTGCCACAGCCCGTACGCGGTGCCGGTTCCGGTCGCGCCGCCGGCCAGCCAGATGTCGCCCTTGACCCCGGTCAGCGCCTTGAACTGCACCGGGCCGGTCGCCGGAAGGCCCGTCGCAGCGGTCGCGGCGAAGGTGGCCCCGGCGTCGGTGCTGCGGTAGAAGGTCCCGCCGGAGAAGCCGTAGAAGGTCTTCGGGTCGGTGCGGTCGGAGGAGACCGTCGCACCGGCCGGGATGCCGGTCGACGCGGCCCAGGAGTTGCCGTAGCCGGTGGAGTGGTAGACCCCCGCGCCCGCCGGGCTCCACACCGTCGCGCTGCCGTCGGAGGCCAGCGCGACCGTGCCGCCGCCGGTGACGCCGCCGGGCTCGGAGGAGGCGGCGAACCAGTCGGCGCCGTCGTCGGTGGAGTAGCCGATGTGCTTGTCGGTCGAGCCGGAGGCGGTGTCACCGACCCTGACAATGACGTTGGGGCTGGTCTCCGCGTAGTCGATGGCGGTGGAGGTGGTGAAGGTCGGCGAGGTGAAGATCTTGGCCGGGACCGCGGTGACGTCCGTGTGCCGGAAGCCGCCCAGGTCGCCCAGCGCGCTGAGCAGCGGAGCGCCGGTCGGCGGGCTGATCAGGCCGTTGACGGCGGTCTCCTCCAGGCCCTGCACCACCGGGGTGATGGTGATCTTCTTGCCCGCGTCGAAGTCGGTCAGGTCCGAACTGCCGAACAGGGTGGCCCCGGTGCCGAACATCATCCGGTTGGAGTCGAACGGGTCGATCTGCAGCGCCTCGGTCATCCAGCCGAGCTTGGGCGTCTCCTCCGGCGGCGAGGGGTTGGCCCCCATGGTGAGCCAGGGCACCGAGGAGATGTCCAGGGTGTACTGGTCGGCCCTGGTCGGGTAGCTGCTGTAGGACCAGAACGGCTTCCAGGTCGCGCCGCTGTCGGTGCTGCGCCAGATCTGGGTGTCCGGCCACCAGGAGCTGTAGGCGGTGACCATCAGCGTCCCCGGGTGCTCCCGGTCCACGGTCAGGCCGCTGTAGCCGAAGTAGTCATTGCTGGTGTCAGTGGACGGGACCGGGCTGGTGTCGGTCCACACCCCGGTCGAGGTGGCGTACTTCCACAGGTCGCCGTGCGCGCCGTCGTACGGGCCGCCGGTGTCGCTGTAGGCGATGAAGAGGTTGCCGCCGGTCCCGTCCAGCACCGCCTGGTGCGGGACGAAGCCGGTGGGCTGGCCGGCCACCGCGGTCCAGGTGCTGCCGCCGTCGTCGGAGCGGTAGATGCTGTGGGCCTTGTCGGCGACGCCCACGAACACCGTCCTGGTCACGCCGTTGACGGTGCCGCTGCCCTTGTCGAAGACCTCCCAGAGCACGCCCTCGTTGTCGCTCTGGTAGCCGGTGGTGTCGGTCGGGTCGGGCGCGTAGTTCCCGGCGTCCGGGAAGGCGGTGACCTTGGCCCAGGTCACGCCGTAGTCGGTGCTGCGCCAGAGGCCGTTGCCGCTCTCCGCGCCGAAGTAGAGCACCTTGTCGTTGTTGGGGTCGATGGCGAGCCGCTCGCCCATCCCGCGGCCGGGCATGTTGCCGCCGACCTTGAACGGGAGCACGGTGCGCTGCCAGGTCGCGCCCTGGTCGGTGGAGCGGAGGATGGCGCCGTTGTTCGGGTCCCAGCTGTTGGTATAGCTGCCCGCCGCGACGTAGACCCGGTTGGGGTCGACCGCGTCGGTGGCGAGGCTGGCCACGCCGGTGAGGTTCCAGTCGGCCCAGCCGACCGAGTCCAGCAGCGGGATCCACTTCTTGGTGGCCGGATCCTGCCGGTAGGCGCCGCCGACGTCCGTCCGCGCGTACACCAGGCCGGACTTGCCCTGGTTGAAGATGATGCCGGGGACGAAGCCGCCCCCGCCGATCTGCACGTTGTTCCAGCTGTACGGCTGGGTGGCGGCCGACGCCGCCGCTGGGACGGCGCCGGTCGCGGCAGCGGCCGGGCCCGCCGCCGGGACCAGCCCGAACGCGGCGACCGCGGCGGCGACCGCCGCCAGCGCGGACAGCAGCGGACGGGGGCGGGGGCGAAGCCGGGCGACGGGTGGGCGCGGTCGGGCGGAGCCGCGGCGCGGACGTGGACGGAGCATGGGTGGACTCCTCAGCGGGTGGGGGCGCGTGCGGAGCCATGCAGCCAGGCTGCTGATGAGGCGTCAACACCCTTGCCTGCGGCGCGGAAGCGCTTCGCTGGTCCGAGCGGCACCGACGGACCGAAGGGTGTGAAACCTACATCCGGTTCACCCCGACTCGCGCAGCACCAGCTGGGTCGCCATCACCACCCGCTCCCGCCCGGCCGAGCCGCCGGACGGCGCGTACCCCAGCAGCTCCGCCACCGCCCGCGCACCCATCTCCTCCACCGGCTGCCGCACCGTGCTGAGCTGCGGACGGGTGCGCTGGGCCACCACGTCGTCGTCGAAGCCGACCACCGCCACGTCCGCCGGGACCGACCGGCCGAGCCGCCGCAGCGCGCGCAGCGCACCGGCCGCCATCAGGTCGGACGCGGCGAACACCGCGTCCAGGTCCGGGCGCAGGTCGAGCAGCCGGAGCAGCGCGTGCTCGCCGGAGGCGACGGTGAAGTCCCCGTAGGCGACGGTCTCCCTGACCGGCGAGCCGGCCTCGCGGATCGCGCTGCGGTAGCCCGCCAGCCGGTCCGCGCCGACCGCCATGTCCGGCGGCCCGGCGATGGTCCCGACCGCGCGGCGGCCGGCCCGCAGCAGGTGCCGCACCGCGAGCACCGCGCCGCCGTGGTTGTCGGCGTCCACGCAGGGCAGGTCGCCCGCCCCCGAGAGCCGTCCGACCGAGACCATCGGCACCCCGGCGGCCCGGATCAGCCGCGGCAGCGCGTCCCCGCCCCAGGGGCCGACCAGCACGATCCCGTCGACATGGCCGCCGCAGAGGTAGCGGACCAGCGTCGGCCGCCGCGACCGGCGGGAGGCGGTGAGCACCACGAACTCCCGGTCGGCGGTCTGCAGCGACCGCTCGACGCCGACCAGCAGCCGCGAGTAGAACAGGTCGGACTGGTAGTGCGCCATGTCCTCGAACACCACCACCGCCACCGCCCCGGCGCCCTGACCCGGCCCGCCGGGCGCGGCGCGGTGCGCCCGGTGCCGCACGTAGCCGAGCTCGCTCACCGCGGACTCGACCCGCGCGAGGGCGGCCTCGCTGACCTTCGCCGAGCGGTTGAGCACGCGGGAGGCGGTGGCGGTGGAGACACCGGCCTTCCTGGCTACCTCGGCGAGGGTGGGTCTGACCGTCTCCGTGGCCATGACCATGGGCTCCATCGGCACGTCCCTTCGCTCCGTACTGGAGACTCCGGCAGCGGCCGACGCACTGTCAAGACGCGTGCACGACAGGGCTGCTGACGCTGTCGAAGCGCTTCACCGATCAGCCGCGGCCGGGGCTGACCGCGGTGTCGGCGCCGGGCCAGTGGGCGGGCCGGGTCAGCGTGGGCGGCAGCACGGTCGCGCCGTCGCCGACCGCCGCGTCCAGTTGGGCCTGGACCAGGAACAGCGCACCGGTCAGGTCGGCGCCGCCGAGGTCCGCGTCACGGAAGTCAACGCCGATGACATCGGCGTTGCGCAGATCGGCCCCCCGCAGATCGGCGCCGATCAGGTACGCGCCGCGCAGGTTGGCCCCGCGCAGGTCCGCTCCGCGCAGCTTCGCGCCGATCAGGTCGGCGCCGCGGTGGTCCCTCCGCCGCCGACCGGAGGTCTCGGCCCTGGCCAGCTCGCTCGCCCGCAGCAGCAGGGCGTTGACCTCGGCGCGGAACCCGGGCAGGTCGGTGCGGCGCAGGTCGTCGGGGCGACGCAGGGTGAGCGCACGGGTCCGCTCCAGCGCCGCGGCGAGGGCCGGGCGGAGACCGCGGGCGGTCGGGAGGGAGTGCGCCTCGGTCAGGTAGCGGAGCAGTTCCTGCAGGTCGCGCATGATCGGGAAGACCTCGAACATCTGCCGGGCCGTCCCCGGGTGCTGCCGCCAGTCCCGGCCGCCAAAGGTGACCTGGGAGACCTTCTGGCCCGCGCCGAAGCAGTCGTAGACGGTGCAGCCTCGGAATCCCCGTTCCCGCAGGTCGGCGTGAATCCCGCAAGCGAAGTCGTCCCGCCGCAGGTTGGCGCAGGGCCGCCCGGCCGCCTTGTCGACGGCGAAGTCCACCGAGGCCGCGAAGGCGGGGACGACACAGCAGAGCGCGAAGCAGTTCGCGCAGTCGGCACGGAGCTCGTCCGCTGGCGCGGGCGTCTGTGCGGACGCGGGTGTCGGCGCGGGCGCGGGTTCGAGCGTCGGTGCGGCGGGGTCGATGGGGCCAGCGGGGTGGTTCTCGGGCACGGCGCGGGACTTTCCGGTTCAGGGCGGGTTAGGAAGGGCAGTGGTGGCGGTCAGTAGTGGTGCCTTGTGGCGCCGGCAGTGGGGGGCGGGACGGTGGCCGCGGGGCTTTCCGTACCCTACCGAGCCTTCGCCGAGGGGTGATTGGGGTGTTCGCGGGGCGTTCGCGGGACCGAGGTTCGGTGCTCGGGCGGCAAGGAGGTTGTCGGGTTGTCGGACAGTCCTCGAATGCCGCCACAGGAGGCGACATCGCGTGCGGAGGCCGGGGGTGCGTGCGCAGGCCCCTGGCTCACCCGTATCGTGGGCGCTCGCGCGTACGGAACACCGCGCCGGACGGTCACAAACCCCTGAGGCGCGCTCCGCACGACCCGACGCCGCCGCAGTGCTCCCTGCCACGAATCGGACTTCACTATGAACGCGCTCGACCTTTCCACCGACGAAACCACCACACCGGCAGCCACCGGTGACGCATCAGCGGACGCCCGCCAGAATCTGATCGACTACGCCTCCCTCGGCGGCTTCACCCTCACCTCCGAGACCCACGCCTGGTACGCCGCCGTCGACACCGTCGGCAGCCCCGAGGCCGCCCGTGCCGCGTCCACGGTCCTCGCCGAGCTGCGCGGTCGCGACCTCCCCGCCACCCGCGAGGCCGCCACCCGGATCGCCGAGGAGACCACGCTGGGCCGGCAGGACTCGGTCGTCGCGGTCGGCCGAGCCGTGGCGCTGACGCTGCGGGTCCGCTCCACGCTGGAGGTGCTGATGCCCTCCGCGTACGAGTCCGACCAGCTCAAGGCCCTGGCAGCGGCGACCGGCAGCGGCCGGTGGCGCAGGGAGCAGGACGCGAAGCTGACCTTCGGCCAGCGCCTCAACCTGGGCCGGGCCGCCCGCAACCTCGCCGTCGCCAAGCGGCCCCGCCGCGGTGCGCTGCACGCCGCGCTGGTCTCGGCGGAGGCTGAGCGCACCGAGTGGGCGGCGACCTCGCCGACCGGCGACAAGCCCGCACTGCCCGCGGACCTGGGCTTCCTGGACGCCTCGGCCCAGGCCGTCGACGCCGCGTGCGAGGCACTGGCCGAGCTGGGTCGGCTGAAGGTCGACGCCAACCCGGCCGCGCTGTCGCTGGACGAGTTGGGCGAGCTGGTCGACCGGCTCGCCTCCGACGAGGGTACGTTGCACCGCCTTCCGGCGCTGCGGGCGCTCCGCGAGTCGCTGGAGCAGCAGGGCTACGGCGAGCTGGTCGCCGAACTGACGGCGGCCCGCGCCGACGCCGAGGCGGTGGCCGAGGCGGTCGTCCGTGAGTTCGGCGCGGACGGCCGCGAGGAGGCGGCGGCCGAGGAGGAGTCCCCGCAGGCGCTGGTCCCGGCACCTCGCGAGGAGAACCCCGCGGGGTCCGCGGGGGCGGAGGTCGAGGCAGAAGCGGAGGCGGACGCCGAGGTCAAGGTCGTAGCCGAGGTCGAGACTGAGGTTGAGGTTGAGACGGACGCCGAGGTTCAGGCGGGCGTCGAGGTCGAGGTCGAAGCTGAGGCGGAGGTCGCGGCGGAGACTGAGGCCGAGGTTGAGGTCGCGGCTGAGGCGACTCCCGTCGTCGAGGAGCAGCTCGACTTCAGCGAGCCCGAGCCCGAGCCCGAGCCCGAGGCTGTCGCTGCCGAGCCCGAGGTCGTTGCCGTCGCTGCGGAGCCGGAGCCCGTCGCCGAGCCCGAGGCCGTCGCCGTCGTCGAGGCGGAGGCCGTTGCCGAGACCGAGCCCGCCGCTGAGGCGGACACCGCCGTCAGTGCGAGCCTGCCCGCGCCGCGTCGGCCGCGGAAGCCGGCGTTCACGCCCGGACGGCCGGTCACCGCGTACTCCGCCGACGAGCTGACCGCGGTCGTCCGCTGGATCGACAGCGACGGGGTGAAGCGCAACGACGAGGAGTTGCTCCGTGCGGCCATGAAGGAGCTGGGCTTCGCCCGCCTCGGCCCGCGCATCAAGGACGCGCTGGGCACCGCCGTCGCCACGGCCCGCGACTGACCGCAGGCACGGCACAGGCACAGGCACCGCACCGCACCTCACCGCAAGGTACAAGCGCCGCAGAACACCACACAGCACCCGCGGCATCCTCGGCCCGGCCCACCGGCAGCTCGCCTCCGGTGGCCGGGCCGACCGCTTCCCCCTCCCCCGCAACGCGGAAAAAGCAGAAAGCGGAAAACCGCTGGTGTCACGGGGCATTCCCCGAGCACGATCGGATCATGTCGCGATCCTTTGACGAACTCGTCGCCGAGGCGGAGGCCGTCTCCGTCGACGGCTGGGACTTCTCCTGGCTGGACGGCCGGGCCACCGAGCAGCGCCCCTCCTGGGGCTACCAACGCGCCATGGGCGCGCGGGTCGCGCGGGCGTCCGCTGTGCTGGACCTGGAGACCGGCGGCGGCGAGGTGCTGGCTGGGTCGACCCCGACCCTCGCCCCGCTGACCGTGGCCACCGAGTCCTGGCCGCCGAACCTCGCCAAGGCGACCCGCCTGCTGCACCCGCTGGGCGCCGCCGTCGTCGCCACCGACGACACCTCGCCGCTGCCGTTCGCGGACCAGGCGTTCGACCTGGTGGTGAGTCGGCATCCGGTGACCACCCGATGGAGCGAGATCGCCCGGGTGCTGCGCCACGGCGGTTGCTACTTCTCCCAGCAGGTCGGCCCGGCCAGCGTGTTCGAGATCGTGGAGTTCTTCCTCGGACCGCAGTCCGAGCGGGTGAGGAACATCCGCCACCCGGACGCCGCCCGCCGCGAGGCGGAAGCCGCCGGGCTCATCGTGGCGGACCTGCGGTCGGAGTCGCTGCGCACCGAGTTCTTCGACATCGGCGCGGTGGTCTACTTCCTGCGCAAGGTGGTCTGGATGGTGCCGGGCTTCACCGTCGACCAGTACCGTGACCGGCTGCGGGAACTGCACGAACTGATCCAGACCGAGGGCCCGTTCGTCGCGCACACCGCCCGCTTTCTGATCGAGGCACGCAAGCCCCCGATCGGCACGGTCGGCACGAACTGAATCAAGGGACAACGATGGAACTCACCCAGGTCCGGCTTCTCGTCACGGACTTCTCCGCCTGCTACCGCTTCTACCGGGACATACTCGGGCTGAAGCCGCAGTTCGACGCCGAGGACGGCCCGTACGCGAAGTTCACCCCCGACGGCGGCGGCGCCGGAATCGCGTTGCAGGATCGCGCGCAGATGACCCGGCTCCTGGGCGAACTCGCCGCCGAGCCGACCGGCTACCGGTCCCTCGTCGTCCTGCGGGTGGACGACCTCGACCGCTGCTGCGAGGAGATCGCCGCACGCGGAGCCGTGCTCGCCCACGGCCCGGCCCCGATGACGGACCGGATGCGGGTCGCCCACCTCACCGACCCGGCGGGAAACCTGGTCGAACTCCAGGAATGGCTCCTCCTGCGCGGCTAACCGCAACCCACCCAGCCCGGCCGGCCGGCCCCGGACCCGACCCTAGACCTCGCCCAGCCGCAGCACCGCCCCCAGTCGCCGGACCCGTGCCACCAGGGCCTCGGCTGCCGCCGCTGCCAGGACCAGCAGGGCCATGCCCAGGCCCAGCGCGACGGTGAGCCGGTAGTCGGTGTGCAGGGCGGGCCTGGCCGGGCCCCCGGTGAACTGACGGAGATTCAGTGCCGGTCCCAGCAACCGTGGTTCGAGCATCCCGAGGAGGACGCCGCCCAGCGCCGCCGCGCAGCCGAACGGCACCAGTTGGAGCACCTGGAGAGCCGCGGCGGGCCGTCCGCCGAGGCCCAGGGTGCGCAGGTAGGAGCTGGTCCGGCCGCGCTCGCGGGCGGTCAGCGCCAGCTCCAGCGCCACCGCCAGCAGTCCGAACAGCGCGGTCAGCACCGTGCTCAGGCCGTAGACCTGACGCAGCTCGCTGGTCAGGCCGTCGGCGCGCATCGACGCCAGCGCGTCCGAGCGCAGCCGCACCTCGGCGAGGGGGCCCAGCGCGGCGACCGCCGCGCCGCGCAGGGTGTCCGCGCCGACCGGGGGGCCGCCGTGCTCGGCGTAGAGCAGGACCGCGGTGCCGCCCGCGGTCTGCGGCGCCAGCTGGGCCTGCGCCGCCGCACCGCCGATCAGCAGCGGGGTGCCGGGCGGGACGGCCGCGGTGAGCGGGCCGAGGGCGGGGTCGTGCAGTTCGGCGGTGGTGAGGGCGCCGGTCATCCGCAGCCGGACCTGGTGGGTCCGGTCGGTGTTGGCGAACGAGGCCGCGCTGAGGTCGCCGCCGGACTCGGCGGCGAAGAGGGTGCGGTCGCCCAGCACCGGGAGCTCGACCGTGCCGTCGGCGCGCCGCACCGGAGCACTGCTCGCCTTGGAGAGCAGTGCTCTCGCGAGCGGTGAGCCCGGCTCCGCCGCAGCCAGTCGGGCCGCGTCGACGGTCACCGTGAGCACCCCGGTGACCGAGGCGCCGTCCCGGCTCGCGGTCAGGCTCAGCGAGCGCGACTGCTCGCCGACCGCGATCACCGGGCTGGACGCCGGGGTCGGCGTGGGGGTCTGGTTCCCCGCCGCCAGCGCGACCGCGTCCCCGCCGGTGGTCCAGGCCACCCCCACCGCCACCCCGTCGGTGACCGTGCGCGCGACCATCCCGCCGAACACCGCCGTGGCCACCGTCAGCACCAGCACGAACAGGGCCAGGCCGGTCGCCGTGGCGTCCCGTCCGGCGCGGGCCAGACCGACGAAGGCCAGCGCCCCGCGCCCGCGCCTGGCCTGCCGTGACAGCAGCGCCAGCACCGGCGGGTAGATCCGGAGCAGCACCAGCACCCCCGCCAGCCCGACCAGTACCGGGACCGCGCTCATCTCCAGGTCGACGCCCTGGACCGGGGTCGCCCCGCGCAGCCGCAGGGCGACCACCCCGGCCACGGCCAGCAGCAGTGCGGTGAGTTCCAGCACCTCGCGCCGCCCGGCGAACCGCCGTCCGCGCCGGACCCGCCGTCGCGGGACGCCCGGTTCCCGGACCGCGAGCCAGGTCAGCAGCGGCAGCAGAGCCCAGGCCAGTGCGGCCGAGGCAGCCGCCCACCCGGCCTGCGGCACGCCGGAGCTGCCCCGCGCCGCGTAGTGGACGCCGAGCGCCCAGCCGATGACGCCCGCCGCCAGCAGCACCGGGGTCGCCACCGCAGAGCGCAGCAGCACCAGCCGCGATGTCGAGGCGCCGCGCGCCCGTTGCAGCCGCAGGTGACCGTCCCGGCGCCGCAGCAGCAGTCGGACCGCCACGGACGCCGTCGCCAGCAGCACGCCCGCGACCGAGGCCAGGGCGAACGACTGCACCTCGTCGGCCTCCTGCCGCTCCTGGTCGAACGAGGCCAGCAGCGGGGTGAGCCCGTCGGTCCAGGTGTAGCGCTGCACCGGCCAGTAGCCCGCCGTGCAGGCCGGTTCGCCGGTGTCGTCCCCCGACATCGACGGGCACTGCGCGGCCTGCAGTTCGGTGCCGTAGGCGGCCAGCGCATCGGTCAGCCGCTGCTCCTGGGCCACCGCGTCGCGCCCCGGGGTCACCTTGAACTGCCAGCTCACCGAGGGGTAGGGGAGCACGCCGTCACGGGCCAGGTGCTCCGGCGCGTCCGCGCCCAGCAGGCCCTGGAAGGAGACCTGGTCCCCACCCGTGTCGGCGTCCGGGTACTGCAACGGCTGGTCCAGCGCGGCGTGGTCGTTCCAGAAGCTGTCGCCGGTCTGCAGCGGGACGTAGACCCCGGAGACGGTGAAGGCGCTGTCCGCGTAGTAGTCGCTGTCGCCGTAGCGCATGGTGAACCCCTCGCCGACGTGCAGGCCCAGCAGTCGGGCCGTCGCCTGGGAGACCGCGAGCGGGGTCGGCGCCCTGGTCGGGGTGACCGCGGCCGGGAAGGCTCCGGCGACTATCCGGACGTGCGCGGACGCGTCGCTGACATAGGAGAGTTGAGCCACCGAAGTTCTGATCCGGGGATCGGGAGCGGGCGGCATGGGCATCAGCCGGCCGAGGGTGAAGTCGGCCTCGGACCTGACGTAGCCTAGGTCGCGCCGCAGCACCGGGTCGGCCTCCGCGATCAGCTGAGGCCCCGTCAGCCGCAGTGCGGCGGCCACCGACTGGGGCGGCGGAAGCTCGCCGAAGGCGGGCGGGGAGAGCGTCGTGGCCACGGTGAACAGCGGCGCCGTGCGCTGCGCGGCCTGTACCCGCTGGCGCAGCGCCGCGTCCTGACGCCCCGACACCAGCGGCGGCAGCCAGGCGCTCAGCGCCGTCAGCACCCCCACCAGCACGGCCAGGCAGACCAGCAGCGGCAGGTCCCCCGACGCCTCGCGGCGCACCAGTCGCGCCGGGCCGCTCATCCGCCCTCCCCCGCCCGCAGCACCCGCACCAGGTCGACCCGTGCCAGCAGTGGCGCCAGCACCATCACCACCACGCACACCACTCCCGCCGTCACCCCGGCCGCCCCCAGCACCCTCGTCCACGGCACCACCAGCCGCAGCGAAGGGAACGGCGCGCCGCCCACGTCGTCCACCGTCACCAGCGGCAGCACCACCTCCGCCAGCCCGACCCCCAGCAGCGCGCCCGGCACCAGGGCGAACAGCGCCACCCCCACCTGCTCCGCCCACAGCAGCCAGGACAGCCCGCCGCTGCGCACCCCCATCGCCCGCAGCAGTGCGAACTCCCGCCGCCGCTCCCGGGTCGTCACCACCGCGTGGACGGTGAAGCCGATCACCGCGAACCCCGGCGCCAGCATCCGGCACAGCTCAAGCACCGCCCGCATCCCGGCCCCGAACGGGTCCGCGGCCAGCCCGGCGCGAATCTGATCCACCGTCACCGCTGTTCCCAGCAGCGGGTTCGCCGCCACCGCGGCGGCGGTCCTGGCCGGGTCCGTGCTGCTCAGCCACCAATTGGCGGGCGTCGTCTGCGGTTCGCCGATCCCCGCCTCGGCGGCGGAGAGGGCGCGCTGGTCGACCAGGTAGTGGCCCTGGGCCCGGTCCATCCCCGGGAGCGCGGCGATGCTGCCGGTGATGGCGACCGTCAGCGCGTGGCCGTCGCCGAAGTCCAGCGAGACCCGGTCCCCCACCTTGTGGCGGCCCTCCGCCAGGGCGGCCGCGTCGGCGAGCGCGGGGATCGGGGCCGGGGTCACCACCGGGACGGGTGCCAACTGCACCTGGTAGCCGGACAGGGTGGTCCGGTTCGGCGGCGCGGTGGCGATCTGCGCGAGCAGCAGGTCGCTGCCGGTGCGGCGGATCCAGCAGACAGCGGGCCCCGGCGTGCCCAGGAAGACGCTGCCGTCGCCGAGCGAGCCGGCCAGGTCCGGGCAGTCGCTCTGCACCCCGTCGGCGGCGTCGAAGGTGCGGTCGGCCCAGACCTCGCTCCGCGGCAGCGACCCGTACCAGGTCACCGGGACGGCGGCGGGCGCCGGGACGGCCCCGATCCGGTGCAGGGTCAGCGTCAGCCGGGCGTCCTGCCGGCTCGGCGCGGCCAGGACGCCGAGGCCGGTCAGCGTCAGCGGGTAGCTCCGGCCCGCGGGCGCCGGCAACGGCAGGTCCACCAGGTGCCTGGCCCCATCGGCCGGGGGCAGCCGGACGGTGACGGTGGAGTCGATCCCGGCGGCGTCCTCCAGCGTCAGCACCAGCTGCGGCGGCGCGGTGTCGCCGTCGCTGCCCAACGTCTCGTCCAGGCGCAGCGCGGCCGGGCGTCCGGCCAGCGGCAGCCCGTGCGCCGGGATGCCCCGGCCCAGCGCGGCCAGGCGGCCGGGGAAGCCGGGACCGGCCAGGTCGGCCCGGAGCGCGGGCGCCGGCGGCGGTGCGGCGCCGGGGGCGAGCGGGCCGGTGTCGATGCCGACGACCTGGTCGAGACCGCCGTCGGGGTTGGCGGCCGAGGTGTCGCTGACCGGTGTCGCCGCGGTGACGCCGGGCAGCGCGGTCAGCGCGCCGAGCCGGGCCGGGTCGGCCCGCAGGTCCTGCTGGTCCACCCGGACGTCCGCCCCGACCGCGAACCTCGCCTGGTCGGCAGCCAGTCGGTCCAGTCCGGCCAGGGCGGTGGTGGCCAGCGCGCCCACCGCGACCGCCAGGCACATCAGCACCACGGGCCCCGCGTTGCGGGCCGAGCGCCGTCCCAACTGCCAGGCCGCCAGCGGCAGGACCAGACTGCTCCGGCGTCGGCCGAAGCGGTCCAGGGCGAACGAGGCCAGCGGCAGCAGCCGGAGCAGCAGCAGCGCCGCGGCCAGTGTCGCCACGGCGGGGATCAGCACCAGCACCGGGTCCACGCCGATCGTGCCGTCGGTGCCCGCACCGGTCACCGTGGTCCGGTAGTGCGTGAGTTGGAAGTAGCCGAGGACGGTGAGCAGCAGCAGCGCCAGGTCCACGCCGATCCGCTGGACCACCGCGCCGCGCGCTCCGCGCAGCCGCAGCCGGGAGACCGCGTCCCGGCCGCCGACCGCGCCGAGCACCGGCAGCAGCGTCGCCGCGGCGTGGACCAGAGCGGTCAGCGCGACGGCCGCCCAGGCGGCGGCGACCAGGGTGCTGCCGGGCGCGGGCCCGCCGAGCAGTCCTGCGGCCCGCAGTCGGCCCAGCAGCGGCCCGGCCAGGAACGGCGCGGCCAGCACGGCCGGGAGCGCCACCGCCGCCCACTCGCCCGCCGCGGCTGCCAGCAGCCGTCCGGTGCCCGCGCCGCGGGTCTGCCGCAGCACCAGCTCCTCGCGCCGATGCGAGGCGAGTTGACGTGCCGTCAGAATGATGGCGGCGAAGGCGAGGACGGCCAGCAGGGCGGCCGGGAGGTCGAGCGCGGAGCGGGCCACCACCATCGGTGCCGCCAACTCGCCCACCGCGTCCGGAAGTGTGGAGGCGGCGGACATCTGCTGCAACGAGGGCCGTCGGCCCCGGAACACCGAGCCGACCGGGTCGCTGGCCGAGAAGTCGCCCACCCGCTGGGCCAGGCCCGGCAGTTGGGAGGTAGCGAGGTGGTCGAGGTCCGGCAGCGCGCTCCAGGAGACCTGCACCTCGGCGGCGAACGAGGCGTTGCCGAGCAGTGCGGCCGGGGAGACCACCAGCAGGCCCCCGGTCCTGGCGTCGCCGTCCACCGGAGTGCCCACCGCGCCGGGCCAGAAGCCGGGGGCGCCGGTGGCCGCGTAGACGCCGGTCACCTGTACCGTCACCGGCTTGCCGAAGGCGTCGACAAGGTCGAGGGCGCTGCCCGGCCGCAGCCGCAGCCGCTCGGCCAGTGACTGCGGGACCGCGGCGGCCACGGCGGCGGACGCGCTGCCTCCGGCCGGGGTCGGGCCGGGGGCCGCCGCGGTGAAGGCCGCGGTGTCGGGGGTCGCCGCGCCGGGCGGCCATGCGCCGGACAGCAGCCGGGCGTGGGCCGCGGCCCCCTGCAACGCCGCCGGATGCAGCGCGAGCTGGGCGAGCGCTGAGCCGGAGGCGGCTCCGCGCACGGTCACCGGGTCCAGGCCGTAGAACGCCAGATAGGTCTGCTCCGGTACGTCGCCGAACACCGCCGCGAGGGTGCCGCGGACGGCCCGGTCGGCGGCCGGCAGCCCGGCCGGGGCGTAGTGGGCGTTCACTCCCACCTCCGCCCGGGGGTCGGCGGCCAGCCGGGCGGCGGCGCCGGCGTCCACCGCGTGGCCGGCCAGCGCGGCGAGCGCGGCCAGCACCGTGGCCGCCAGCAGCACGGTCACCGCCGTCGCGGCCAGCACCAGGCCGTGGTGCACGGAGCCGCGCACCACCGGGGGCAGCGCCGCACGGACCGGCCCGCGGGGTGCTCCCGGCACTGGCCCGCGGGCTGCTCCGACGGCCGTCGAGGCCACGCGACTCCCCCATCGCTCCTGCCGCACTGCGGCGTCCGACGGCGAACAGTCTGCGACAGGACGAGAAAACTGGCGATGGTTTTGCAAAAATCAATTGGATAACAGAAATCTATCGACAGCGGCGCGGGGGACGTTCCGGGACCAATGACGTCGCAGATCCTTGGGCGGGCACACTGAATCAGAAGAGGCCCGAATGAGGAGAGAGCCATGAGCGACGACGCAGGCATGGGTGACGACGTCTACCAGCCCGATCCCGACGAGGACCAGCTGGACGACGCCGGTGTGCTCGACCGCGAGGACACCCTGCTCGACCGCGGCGTGGCGGACGCCCTGGACGAGGGCTACTCGCCGCCCGAACGGCCGCTGGGCGCGGAGCACTACGGCGTCACCGCCGACGAGCAGCAGCGCGGCGAGAGCCTGGACCAGCGCCTCGCCGAGGAGGTGCCCGACCTCCCGTCCGGCCAGGACGACGACCTCGGCGACGCCTCGGACACCGACGGCGAGTTGCGGGACGAGGAGGTGGGCGACCTCCGCTCGGGCCGCCTGGTCGCCCCCGGCGAGGGCGCGCACGACGAGCACGGCGGGATGATCGCCTCGGACGTCGGCATCGACGGCTCGGCGGCCTCCGCCGAGGAGGCCGCCATGCACATCACCGACGGCCCCGAGGCCTGACCGCGCCCCGCCGCCGTCTAGCCGGAGGCGGTGTCGAAGCGGAGGTGCGAGGTGATCCGGTAGCGGTCGCCCCGGTAGACCGCGTGCGCGAACTCGACCGTGCGGCCGGTGGTGTCCCGGGTGGTGCGCTCGACCTGGAGGATCGGGGCGTAGACCGGGATGTCCAGCAGGTCCGCCTGGTCCGGGTTGGCGACGGCGGGCTCCAGGGTCTGCACCGCGTCGCAGACCACGATGCCGAAGCGCTCGCGCAGCAGCCGGTAGAAGTTGCCGTCCTCCATGTCCTCCCTGGTCAGCCCCGGTAGGAGGGCGGCAGGCAGTTCCAGCCGCTCGATCGACATCGGCTCGTCGTCCACCATCCGCAGCCGGACCACCCGCAGCACCGGCTCGTCCGGGCCGATCAGCAGCCGTCCGGCCCGCAACCCCGCGGGGGAGCTCCGGAACTCGACCACCCGGCTGGTCCACTCCCCCTCTGCGGGCGGTACGGCGAAGGCCGATGACGGTCCGTCACTCAGCTCCTGGGTGACCTTCTCCGGGCTGGTGAACGTGCCGCGCCCCCACTGCCGGACCAGCAGCCCGGTGCCGATCAGCTCGTCGATCGCGGCCCGGACGGTCGGCCGGGACACCCCCAACTCCTCGGCCAGGTCCCGCTCCGAGGCGAGGCTGGTGCCGGGCCCCGCATTCTCGATGACGTCGAGCAGGTGCTGCCGGACCCGGTCGCGCTTGGCCGTCGGACGGGCGCGTCCGGCCTCCGCCGGATCGACGGTGTCCGTGGTGTCGGTGGTGGTCACTGCTGCATTCTCCCAGCGAGCGCGCCCCGTTCGGCCGGGGCGGGACGGATGCCGAGCGCGCGCAGCCGCGGGTAGTGCGGTTCCAGCCGGGCCCGGAACTCGGCGAAGTCGCCGCTGCCGCTCCAGACCGCCTCGGCGAAGCCGCACAGCCGGGGGAACATCAGGTAGTCCACATGCGCCGGGGTCGGTGCGAACTCGGTCCACAACTGGGCCTGTGCGCCCAGTACTCCGGGCGCCTCCCCGTCGGACACCGGAAGGCCGCCGGCCAGCGGGTCGAAGCCGTGGATGTCGGCCAGGGTGACCGGGTGGCCGGGCTGGCCGGGCGGCTCCTCGGGGTGCCGGTGCTGCTGGTAGTCCAGGTAGGTGGAACGGTGCGGAGCCATGATCACCCGGTGCCCGCGCCGCACCGCCTCCGCCCCGTGCGCGGCGTCCCGCCACGGTACGACGGTGATGTCCCGCGGCAGCGACCCGACGGCGTGGCCGCTCTCGTCCCAGCAGATGCTGCGCCGGCCGCGGTCGGCCAGGAAGTCCCGCATCTCCTGGAGGAACCAGCCGCGCAGCTCGGCCGGTTCGGCCAGCCCGAGCAGCCGCGCCTTCTCCCGGGCCGCCGGGCTGTTCTCCCACTGCACGGTCGGGCACTCCTCACCGCCGATGTGCACGTACAGCGAGGGGAACACCCGGCGGACCTGGTCCAGCACCTCCCGGCAGAGGTCGAGCGCGGCGTCGCCGACCCCGAGGATGTCCTCGCACACCCCCCACCCGGCCCACACCGGCAGCGGCCGGTCCGGGAAGTTCCCCAGCTCCGGATAGGCGGCGAGCAACGCCCGCACATGGCCCGGCAGCTCGATCTCCGGGACGACGGTGACGCCGCGGGCCGCGGCGTAGTCGACCAGCCCGGCCAGCTCGCGCTGGGTGTAGAAGCCGCCGTGCGGGACGCCGTCGTAGCGGTCGTTGGGGACGCCGTCGACGACGTCGGGGCCGACCATCGACTCGCTGCGCCAGGCGCCGACCTCGGTGAGCCGGGGATGTCCCTCGATCTCCATCCGCCAGCCCTGATCGTCCGTCAGGTGCAGTTGGAACACGTTGAGCTTGTGGAACGCCAGCCGGTCGACCACCTGGAACAGGTAGGGCATCGGCATGAAGTGCCGGGCCACGTCCAGCAGGAATCCACGCCAGGGCAGTCGCGGACGGTCCGTCAGGGTCAGGCAGGGCCAGGACGGTTCGTCGGCGTCCAGGAGTTGACGGAGCGTCTGGACCCCGTGGAACAGCCCGGCCTCGGCCGGGGCGGTCAGGCTGACCGACTCCGGGCCGATGTCGAGCGCGTAGGACTCCGGCTCCCCGTCGCCGCGCAGGGCCAGCAGGACCGGCCGCCCCTCGGCGGATCCGGTGAGGTCGGCGCCGAGGTACTCCCGGAGCAGCGCGGCGGGGCGCTCGGCGCCGGGGCCGACCGACAGCCGCGCCCCCCGGTCGAGGGTGAAGCGGCCGGCATGCCGCTCGACGGCGGCGGGGCGGGGGATGATCACGGTGGCCCTTCTGGGGTCCGAAAGCGGATACGGGAACGAACTGAGGGGGGAGCGCGGTCGCGGGCGGGCGGGTCAGCCCTTCACCGCTCCCGCGGTCATCCCGGCGACCAGGCGGCGCTGCACCAGCATGAAGAACACGATCACCGGGACGGCGAACAGGCTGGTCGCGGCGATGAGCCCGCCGTAGTCGGTGCCGACGGCGGTGCTGAACGAGGCCAGCCACACCGGCAGGGTGTACTTGGCCTGGTCGTCCATCATCACGTAGGCGTAGGTGTAGTCGTTCCAGGCGGTGATGAAGGCGAACACGCTGGTCGCCACGACTCCCGGCATCACCAGCGGCAGCAGGATCCGGCGGATGATCGTCATCCGCCCCGCGCCGTCCACCATGGCCGCCTCCTCCAGCTCGACCGGGACCCCCTGGAGGAAGCCGCGCAGCACCCAGATGGTCAGCGGCAGCACGAACGCGGTGTAGGTGAGCGAGAGCCCGATCAGGGTGTTGAGCATGTGCAGACTCTTCAGGCCCAGGAACAGCGGGATGACCAGGGCGGGTTGGGGCACCATCTGCACCGCGAGCACGATGATCAGGAACCCGCGCCGGCCCAGGAAGCGGAACCGGGTGAGCGCGGTGGCCGCCAGGAAGGCGATGCCGATCGCGACCACCACCACCGAGCAGGTGACCAGGGCGCTGTTGAGCAGGTCCGTGCCGAAGTGCGAACGGTGGATCGCGGAGCCGAAGTTGGCCAGGGTGAACGGGAACGGCAGGAAGTGCGGGGTGGAGCTGAGGATGTCCCCGGTGGGCTTGAACGCGGTGTTGAGCATCCAGTACACCGGGAACACCCAGAGCAGGCAGAACCCGGCCGCCGCCGCGTTGAGCAGCGGCCTGCTCCGACGTGTGGTGGTCACAGTTCCTCTCCCGACCGCACCAGCCGGCGCACGTAGTAGACCGTCAGAGCGAGCAGCAGCAGGACCGAGACCACGGCGATCGCCGCGCCCTGCCCGTACGACTGGGCGGCGAAGGCCTTGGTGAAGGACCAGATACCGAGGGTGGTGGTGCCGTCGGCCGGACCGCCCTTGGTGAGGATCCAGATCTGGTTGAAGACGTTGAAGTCCCAGATCACCGACATGATCGAGACCAGCAGCAGGATCGGCCGCAGGAACGGCACGGTGATCACCCGGTAGCGGGTCCAGTAGCCGGCCCCGTCCAGCTCGGCGGCCTCGTAGTACTCCGCCGGGATCTGGGTCAGCCCGGCGTAGAGGGTCAGCGCCACGAACGGGACCGACTGCCACACCACCAGCGTCCAGACCACCGCGAACGCCGACAGCGACTGCGACAGCCAGTTGTGCTGCTGGAAGTCGCCGAACACCCGCAGCTGGGTGAGCAGCCAGTTGACCACCCCGTAGGTGGGCTGGAACAGCCACTGCCAGACCAGTGTGGCCGCGACGTTGGGGACGGCCCAGGCGGCGATCAGCGCCAGGGTGACCGCGCTGCGCATCCGTCCGCCGAGTCCGCGCATCATCAGCGCGACCAGCATCCCGATCACCAGCGTCCCGACCACCAGGGCCGCGCAGAACGCCACCGTCCGGACCAGGACCGGCAGCAGCTGGTCGTCGTCCCAGACAGCACGGTAGTTGGCCAGGCCGATCCACGGCGTGGCGCCGGTGAACAGCGCCCGCAGACCGTAGTCCTGCAGCGAGATGACGACCAGTCGGACCAGCGGGTAGCCGATCACCAGGGCCAGCAGCAGCGCGGCGGGGGCCAGCAGCAGGTAGGGCAGCGGGGTCCGGCGCCGACCGCGCGCCGGGCTCGGGGCCGCCGCCCCGGGGCGGGCGGCGGTCGGCGCGGGGTCCAGCTCGGTTTCGAGGCCGGTCGTCTCGGTGGTCATGGTCACTGCGCGGCGTTCAGCGCCTGGTCGAGGTGCGCATCGAAGGCCTTGGCGGCGTCGGCGGTGGACTTGCGTCCGGTGGCGATGTCGGCCAGGAAGCTGTTGATCGAGTCGTCCGCCTCGATGGTGCCCCAGCCCGGGGTGGACGGGGTGGCCACGCTGTTCTTGGCGGCGGTGAAGAACGCCTGCGAGGTCGGCGGCAGCGAGGAGACGGTCTGGTCCAGCAGCTGGGTGGAGGCCGGGGTCCAGCCGTCGATGCCGACGATGGCGCTCGCCTGGACCGCGGGGCTGGTGGCGGCCTTGAGGTAGGCGAGGCCGAGGTCCTGGTTCTTGCTCTTGGTGGCGATGGCCAGGTCCGAGCCGCCGAGGAAGACCGGCTGGGTCTTGCCGGGGGTGGCGCTGGGGAACGGGAAGGTGCCCAACTGGTCCTTGATCGCCGGGTTGTCCTTGACCACGGTGTTGATCGAGGTGACCAGGATCGCCGAGGTCTTGCCCGAGGCGAGCAGCGCGTTCTGGTCCGGCGCACGGTCGTTGACGTCGCGTGAGGACTTCGCCGAGTAGGTGTTCTGGAAGCTCTTCCAGGCCTGCAGACCGCGCTGCGCGGCGGGCGAGTCCAGCGCGCCGGTCCACTTCCCGCCGGACTCGGTGGCGATCTGGCCGCCGGCGTCCCAGACGAACGGCAGTGCGCTGTACCAGTACTTGCCGGGCATGTTGATCGCGGAGAAGTCGGCGGCGTGGTTCGCCGCCTTGACCTTGTCCAGGTCGGCGGTGAACTCGGCGAAGCTGGTGGGCGGCGCGGTCACCCCGGCCTTGGCCCAGACCGTCTTGTTGTAGACCACGGCGCGGTTCCCGGCGAACAGCGGCGCCGCATAGACCTTGGAGTCGATCGTGGCCGGACCGATCAGACCCGGCAGCCAGGTCTGACCGTCCGTCATGTCCGGTACCTGGCTGGTGATGTCGGAGAGGCCGCCGCTGGCCGCGAACATCGGCACATCGGTGTTGCCGATCTCCAGCACGTCCGGCGGATTGTCCCCGGCCAGGGCGGTGGTCAGCTTGGTGTTGATGTTGTCCCACTCCTGGATCTGGACCTTCACCTGGGCCCCGGTGGCCTTGGTGAACGCCGCGTTGATCGCGGCCACGGCCTTGTCGGAGAGGTCGCCGTCCATGTACCAGACCGTCAGCGTCCGCCCCTTGCCGGAGCCCGTGGTCGCCGAGACGGCCTTGGCCGAACCGCCGGTACCGCTGCTACAGGCAGTGACGGTGCAGGCCAGAGCCAATCCGGCGGCGAGTGCGGTCCAGGTGCGTCTGTGCATGGCGTTCCTCCTTGACGAGTCGGGGCGGGCTGGTCGGGTCGGGCCGGCCCCGCTGTGGCGTGGCCAGATGCTGGCACCTTACCTCTGGTCATGTCAATGGCTTCTGACGAATACTCAGCAGGTCGCGGGCGAACCGTGGGCCCGCCCGGAACATCAACCAACTCGCTGCTCAGAACTAGTGCTTGACAAGGACAGGGCGGAGCATCATCTTTGAGCCCGACCGGTCGAGCGACTTAACCGGTGGTTAGTTCACTCCGGTTCCCACCGGAGGGCCCGACCACGTCGACCCGAACCCGCCGGACGTGGTGGCCCAGCCCCCTGGAGGCTGGGAGCCACGTCCGGCGCCTGACGCACCACCGTCACCGGCAGCGTTCCGGCCCGCTCCCCTGCTCACGGACCGTCATGGCCGCTGCCTGCCCGCGGACTCCACGTCCCGCATCAGCACCGTCGCCCATCCGCACCACCGTCACGGCTAGGAGATCCCCCATGCACGCCTCCAGACGCCCTGCGCGTCCCACCGCCCGCCGGGCCGCCCTGATCGCCGCCCTCGGGCTGGTCGCCGGCGGCCTGACCACGGCCGGCCTGGTCACCGGCGCCCAGGCCGACACCGCGCCGACCGTCGCGCTGCAGTACAAGACCACGACCCCCGGGGCCACCGCCGACGAGACCGAGCCCTGGTTCACCGTCAGCAACACCGGCACCGCGCCGCTGGCACTGTCCAGGGTCGCGATCCGCTACTACTTCACCGCGGACGGCAGTTCGCCGTACCAGTTCGCCTGTGCCTGGGCGGTGGTGGGCTGCGGCAACGTCAGCGGACACGTGACTGCCATGGCCACCCCCACCGCGACCGCCGACCACTACCTGGAGGTCGACTTCGGCGCGGGCGCGGGGACGCTCGCCCCCGGCGCCTCCACCCAGGACCTGCAACTGCGGCTGTGGCGGCAGGACTGGCAGTCGGTGAACCAGGCCGACGACTACTCGTTCAAGGCCGGGCAGACCGCCTACGGCCCGAACACCGCGGTGACCGTCTCGGTCGACGGCACGATCGTCTCCGGCACCGCGCCCGGCGGCAACCCGACCGCCCCGCCGAGCACCACCCCGCCCACCACCACCCCGCCGACCTCGCCCCCGCCCACCTCGCCGCCGCCGTCCGGCGCCGCACTGTTCGACGACTTCCACTACACCGGACCCAGCGACCCGAACATCGCCGCGCACGGCTGGACCATCCGCACCGGCGCGGGCGGCCCCGGCGTGCAGAACTCCTGGTCGGCCGACACCTTCAGCTTCCCCAGCGACTCCAGCGCGCAGGGCGGCAAGGTGATGGACCTGACCGCCAGCACCGACGGGACGACCGCCGGCACCAAGCAGGCCGAGATCGACACCACCGCACGGAAGTTCTTCGAGGGCACCTACGCCGCCCGGGTCTACTTCAACGACGCCCCGACCACCGGCGCCAACGGCGACCACGTCAACGAGACCTTCTACACCATCACCCCGGACGACTCGCTCTACAGCGAGAACGACTTCGAGTACCTGCCCAACGGCGGCTGGGGCGGCCCGGCCGACTCGATGTACACCACCAGCTGGTACAGCGCCGACGCGATGGACCGGGTCACCAACGACACCATCGGCAGCCTGCAGGGCTGGCACACCCTGGTCGCCACGGTCGCCGGCGGCACGGTGACCTACTACATCGACGGCACGCAGGTCTTCTCCAGCAACGGCAAGTACTACCCGCGCGAGAAGATGACCATCGACTTCAACGAGTGGTTCATCGACCTGCCCTTCACCGGCGCCCGCAGCTGGGACGAGAAGGTCAACTGGGTCTACTACAACGCCAACGCGCTCACCCCGGCGGCCGTGACCAGCGCGGTCAACGGCTACTACGCCGCCGGCACCCACTTCACCGACACCGTCCCGAACTGAGTCAGTGAGCGCTCACTGACCCGGCGTCAATGACCCGACGCGTCAGTCCTCGTGCGGGCGGTGCTGCCCAGGCAGCACCGCCCGCCGCGGTGCGGACGGACGCGCCCGCTGCCGGGCCGCCTCGTACAGCACCGCGGTGGCCGCGTTCGCCGCGTTCAGCGAACTGGCGCTGCCGGACATCGGGATGCTCACGGTACGGTCGCAGCGCTCGCGCCAACCCGCGCTCAGCCCGGCGGTCTCGTTGCCGACCAGCAGCAGCACCGCCTGGTCCGTGAAGTCGAAGTCGTAGAGCGGGATCTCGCCGCGCTCGTCGGTGCCGACCACGGTGACCGGACGGCCCGCGGCCCGCTCCCGGTCCAGCCAGTCCTCCACCTCGCGCTGCGAGGGGACCCGCACCGCCGGCAGCGCGAACAGCGAACCCGTGCTCGCCCGGACCGACTTGGGGTCGTAGACGTCCGCCGCGTGGCCGGTCACGATCAGACCGTCCGCGCCGAAGGCGTCGGCCGAGCGGATCACCGAGCCGATGTTGCCGGGGCTGCTGGGGCGGTCGAAGAGGACGCCGAGGAAGCCGTCGTCCCCGACCGTGATCCGGGACAGCTCGTCCTCCGGGATGCCCACCACCGCGATCACCTCGGGCGGCGACTCGTTCTTCTCGCCCAGCTCGGCGAGCAGCTCCGCCGCCATCGCCACCCGCTCGACCCGGCGGTCGACCCCGTGGACGGCCCCGTGCTCGCCCCCGCCGCCGTCCAGCAGTTCGGTCGCCCAGCGCGACAGCGCCCGCTCCCCGTCGTACAGCAGTGCGTGCAACGGCCAGCCGTGCCGCAGCGCGAGGGTGATCGGGCGGACCCCCTGCACCAGGAACTCCCCTGCCCTGGTGCGCTTGTTGCGGTTCGTCAGCAGCGCCTGCCACTGCTGGAACCGGGCGTTCCGCACGGTGATCCGCGGGCCGCGCAGGCCGCGCGGAGTGCTCGGGGTGTTCGGTGTGTTCGGGGTGCGCTGTGCTCCGGCCAACTTCCCTCCCAGGGACGTCCGCCACGCTACTCCGTTCGGCGCGACGCCCCGGCCGCGCGGCTCCGCCCGATCGGCCCTGGCATAGATTGGCCGAGGACGTCCGCGTCCGACCAGAACCCTCCGACCTGAGGACTGCCGCGACATGAAGTACGTGAAGCTCGGCTCTACCGGTCTCGACGTCTCCCGGATCTGCCTCGGCTGCATGAGCTACGGCGACCCGGCCCGGGGCAACCACGCCTGGAGCCTGGACGAGGAGCAGAGCCGGCCGTTCATCCGGCGGGCGCTGGAGGCCGGGATCAACTTCTTCGACACCGCCAACGTCTACTCGGCCGGCAGCAGTGAGGAGATCACCGGCCGCGCGCTGGCCGACTTCGGCCGCCGCGACGAGATCGTGCTCGCCACCAAGGTGCACGGGACGATGCGCCCCGGCCCCAACGGCGGCGGGCTGTCCCGCAAGGTGATCCTGACCGAGATCGACAACAGCCTGCGCCGGCTCGGCACCGACTACGTCGACCTCTACCAGATCCACCGCTGGGACCCGCACACCCCGATCGAGGAGACCCTCGAAGCGCTGCACGACGTGGTCAAGGCCGGGAAGGCACGCTACATCGGCGCCAGCTCGATGTATGCGTGGCAGTTCTCCAAGGCCCTCTACCTGGCCGAGCGGCACGGCTGGACCCGCTTCGCCACCATGCAGAACCACTACAACCTGCTCTACCGCGAGGAGGAGCGGGAGATGCTCCCGCTGTGCGCGGACCAGGGCGTCGGCGTCATCCCGTGGAGCCCGCTGGCCCGCGGCCGGCTCACCAGGGACTGGGACACCACCAGCGCCCGCAGCGAGACCGACGCGTTCGGCCGCACCCTGTACGGCGAGGACGACCGCGCCATCGTCGACGCGGTGGCCCGGGTGGCGGAGGCCAGGGGCGTGCCGCGGGCCCAGGTCGCACTGGCCTGGCTGCTGCACAACCCGGTGGTCACCTCGCCGATCGTCGGCGCGACCAAGCCGGAGCACCTGGAGGACGCCATCGCCGCGGAGTCGCTGACGCTGACCGAGGACGAGCTCAAGCAGCTGGAACAGCCCTACGGACCGCGGGCGGTGGCCGGATTCGCGTAGGGTCTGCCCGGCCCCGGCGCGCGGCCTGACCGACCCTCAGGGCCGTCCCGCGCCGGGGACGTCCACCGGGACGGCGAGCAGGCGGCCGGTCCCGGCCGGGACCATCGCCGCCGGGCCGCCCCACTCCGCCGCGGTGACGAACAGGGTGCGGCGGTCCGGGCCGCCGAGGACGCAGGCGAAGGCGCCGCGGTCGAAACCGACTGTGCGCAGCACCGCGCCGCCCTCGGCGACCCGGACGCAGCGGCGGTGGGGCACGTCCGCGTACCAGACCGCGTCCTCCGCGTCGACGCAGATGCCGTCCGGCACCCCGCCGTCCAGCGCGGCCCAGACCCGGCGTCCGGACAGGCTTCCGTCGGCGGCGATGTCGTAGGCGGTGAGCCGGCTCGCGTAGGACTCGGCGACGATCAGGGTGCCGCCGTCCCGGGTCAGCGCCATCCCGTTGGGGAAGCTGAGCCCGTCCGCGACCTGGCGGACCGTCGCCCCGTCCGGGCCGACCAGCGCGATCAGGCCCGCGTCCGGGGCGCCGCCGGTGAAGGCGTCGGCGACGTTGTCGACATAGGCGTTGCCGTGCCGGTCCACCACGATGTCGTTCCAGCCTCCCGCGGCGACGCCGCCCAGCTCGGCATGGGTGACCAGGGCGCCGTCGGGCTCGCGGCGCAGCAGCAGCGCGTCGGGGACCGAGACCAGCAGCAGCCGTCCGTCCGGCAGCCAGTCGGTGCACAGCGGGAACGAGTCGACGTGGGCGAGGACCTCGGTCCGGCCGTCGGGGGCCAGCGCGAGGACGTCGTGCGCGTCCCAGTCGGAGAAGTACAGCCGGCCGTCGTGCCAGCGCGGGGCCTCGACCAGGCCGAATCCCGTGGCCAGGGTGTGTACGTCGTCGGTCACCTGCGGTGCCTTCCGTCGTGCTTCCGGCCGAACCGGAACGGACTCGGCTGCTTACAGCGTCTCTGTCAGTAGAGACCGTTGCCCGTCGGACGGGTCATCGGTCCGCACGGCGCCCTTCAGAGACTTTGCCATTCCTTTGCAACCCCCTTCCCGGCTGCTTCGTCTCTACCGCACGACCAGGCCACAGCCCGTCACCGCACCCGGTGGCCGGGCCGACCAGAGAGAAGCTGCTTCATGCGCAGTAACCCCTTGCTCCCCCTCGCCCTCGCCTGCGGCGCGCTGCTGCTCGGCGCCGGGCCCGCGCTCGCGGACGGCGGCGCGGCGCCCGCCCCCACCCCCACCCAGTCCGCTGCTCCGAGCACGTCCGCCCGGCCCACCGCCGCCCCCGTCCCGACCGCCGTCGCGACCCGCGGCGGGCAGGTCGGTGTGGTGCCGCAGGGCGCGCCCGACACCGGCGTGCCGCCGGTCGCCTCCGGCGGCAGCGACACCGCGGTCGTCGGCGCGACCGCCGCGGGCGTGGCGCTGCTCGGCGCGGCCGGGGTGGTCGTACTGCGCCGCCGGTCGGCCAAGGTCCGGGGCTGACCGTTGCCAGGAGCAGTCGAGGGCGGCGGACGGCGCCGTGACGGGGCGGTGCGCCGCGACGGGCGGAGGGCGGTGACCGCGCCGGTCGCCGTCGCGCTGCTGGCCGTCGCGCTGGTGGCCGGGTGCGGGTCCGCGACCGGGTCTGCCACCGGGGCCGGGGCGGCTCCGCCCGCGTCGGCGACGGTGGGCGCCGCCGCGCCACCGTCCGGCGCGGGCCGGGCATCCGGCACCGGCACGCCGTCCGCACCCGTCCCGTCGGGCGCTCCCGCCCCGCTGGCCCGGTCCGTGCCGGTCCGGCTGGAGATCCCGGGCATCGGGGTGGACACCCCGGTGATCCGGCTCGGGCTCGCGGCGGACGGGACGGTGCAGGTGCCGCCGATCGCGGCGCACGCCCCGGCCGGCTGGTACCAGGGGTCGCCGACCCCGGGCCAGACCGGGCCCTCGGTGATCCTGGCGCATGTGACGGTCGGTCAGTACGGCGACGGGGTGTTCCTGCACCTGTCGCGGATGAAGCCGGGCGACCGTGTGGTCGCCCGGCTGTCCGACGGGGCCTCGGCCGTCTTCACCGTCTACCGGGTGCGGACCGTCGCCAAGTCCGCCTTCCCCACCGCCGAGGTGTACGGGAACACCGCCCGCCCGGAGCTGCGGCTGATCACCTGCGGCGGCCCGCGCGGCAGCGACGGGACCGGCTACCTCGACAATGTGGTCGTGTTCGCCGCGCTGACCTCGACCTCCGGGGGCACCGCAGCGTGAGCCGGTCGAACGACGAGGAGGCGTCCGAGCTGTTCGCCGTCCTCTATCCGCGGCTCGCGGGCTGGTGCCGTCGTCTGGTCGACGACGACGGCACCGCCCACGAGGTCGCCTCCGAGGCGTTCACCCGGCTCTGGGCGCGCTGGACCAAAGTGGAGGAGCCGCGCGGCTTCCTCTACGTCACGGCCGCCAACCTGGTCCGGGACCACTGGCGGAAGGTGGAGCGCGAGCGCCGCGCCATGCGCCGGGCCACCACCGAGGCGGTGCTGCGGCAGCAGGGCGCGAGCCCGGACGGCGGCGGCGTACGGGAGTTGGTCCAGTCGCTGCCCGAGCGGCTCCGCACGCCGGTGCTGCTCTACTACTACGCGGACCTTCCGGTCCGGGAGGTCGCGATGCTGATGGGACGGAACGAGGGCACGGTGAAGGCCGATCTCCACGCGGCCAGGGAACTGCTGCGCGCCGGACTGGGAGGACGCCTTGATCGGACGCGTTGATCAGGAAGGTCAGGACGGCCTCCCCGACCGCCCCCACAACGACTTCCACGACGATCTGCTGGTGACGCTGCTGCACCCGGGCGGCGAGCTGCTGCCCGCGCAGCCGGGCTCGTTCGACCTGATCCGGCGCGGGGCGACCCGGCGGCGCCGGCTGCGGACCGCCCTCGGCGGCGGGCTCGTGGCCGTGGCAGCCGTGGCAGTCGCGCTGCCGATGCTGCTGACGGGGGCTCAGACCGGCCGCACCGCACCGGTGCCGCCGCTCGCCCCGAACGGGCTGTCCGGGACCGGCCTCCGGCACACCCCCGCGCCCAGCGCCTCCCGGCCGCCCACGGCACGGCCGGTGCCGGAGCCGAGCAGCAGCAGGCTGACCGGGCCGACCCAGGTCCCGACCCCGATCCGCACCGGCGCCGGGTCCAGCACCTCCCGGGGCCCCCGGTCCGGCAACCCCGACCGGCCCGGACCGACCACGGCCACCCCGACCCCGACCCGGGGCGTGTCCGCGCCGACCGCCCTGCCGAGCGCCGCGTCCACCGCGGCGGTCACCGGACGCTAGGAGACCCCCGCACCCGAAGTGCGGGGGTCCCGACTACGGCACGCTCACCGCTTCGCGTACTCGGCCAGGACCGCCGGGGCGGTGCCCGACGCCTCGGACCCGGCCTGCGACGCCGGGACGTTCCCGGCCACCACGACCGTCCCGGTCGCCCCGCGCCGAGGGACGGCCAGGCCCAGCAGCGCCAGTGCCGCCAGCACCATCACCGCCACGCCGTACTCGCGGGTGGTCGGCAGCAGGCCGCCGCCGTGCACCACCAGGAAGCCGCCGATCACCGCGGGCAGGCCCATCGCCAGGTAGGAGACCACGTAGAGGGTGGACAGCAGCCCCGACCGCTCGTGCGGCGCGGCCAGCGGGACGACGGTGCGGATCGCGCCCTGGAAGCCGCCGCCGAAACCGGCCCCGGCCACCACCGTCCCGGCGAAGAAGCCGAGGGCCGAGTCGTGGTCGACCGACAGCAGGGTCACCCCCACGCCGACGATCAGCGCGACCGTCCCGAACAGCATCACCCGGCGCGGTGCGCCGTCCCGGAGCAGCAGCACGGTCACCGCGCCGCTGATCGCCAGCGCGAACAGCGCCAGCCCGCCCAGCAGCAGGGAATTCGACCTGAGCACGGTGCGCAGCACGGCGGGGACGACCGAGCCGTAGAGGCCGGCCAGCGCCCAGACCGCGACCAGCACCGGCACCGCCACCAGCAGCGGGCCGCGGGCTGCCCGCGGGACGCCGAGGCGGGGGCGCAGCGAGGCCAGTGCGCCGGGCTTCGGGCTGGAGGTCTCCCGCATCAGCGCGACGCCGACGCCCTGCAGCAGGAACACCCCGAGGATCACCAGGTAGACCAGGTGGGTCGGGGCCGGCAGGTACTGCACCAGCAGGCCGGAGACCAGGGCGCCGGTCGCGGTGCCGGTCATCGGGGCGACGGCGTTGGCGATGGTGCCCTTGGCCTTGTCCAGGTCGATCATCCCGGCCCCGACCGCGCCCACGGCCGCGCCGGTGGACAGGCCCTGGACCACCCGGGCGAGCATCAGCTCGGGCACGCCGCCCGCGGTGGTCAGCACGACCATCGCGACGGCCTGCAGCCCGATCGCGGTCAGCAGCACCGGACGCCGCCCGATGTGGTCCGACAGCGAGCCGACGGTGAGCAGCGCGGCCAGCACGGCCAGCGCGTAGATGCCGAAGACCAGCGTGGTGGTGATCGGGGAGAAGCCCCATTCGCCCTGGTAGACGGCATAGAGCGGGGTCGGCGCACTGGACGCGGCGAGGAAGGCCACCACGATCGACGCCTGCAGGTAGAAGGCCGCGGTCGGCGGGAGGCGGAAGGATCGGCGGACGAAGGGGTCGCTCACGGGGAAGGTCGACTGGGAGGACATCGGTGGGCTTCTTTCGCCGGATAGAGAAATCAGACCGGTCTGTCTAGTGACGCTTACACTAGACAGACCGGTCTGGTAGTGTCAAGTCATGGCTACGAACGCGACAGCGAAGCGGATCACCGCCCGTGAGCGGCTGCTGGCGGCCGCCAACGACCTCTTCTACGAGGAGGGCGTCCACGTCGTCGGCATCGACCGGGTGATCGAGCGCGCCGGGGTCGCCAAAGCGACCCTCTACAGCGCGTTCGGCAGCAAGGACGCGCTGATCGGCGCCTACCTGGACGGACGCCACGAGATCCGCCGGCGCAGGGTGACCGAGGCCGTCGCCCGGCACCAGGACCCGCGGGCGCGGCTGCTCGCCGTCTTCGACGCCCTCGGCGAGGCCTTCGCCGAGCCCGGCTACCGGGGCTGCGCCTTCCTCAACGCCAGCGCGGAGGCCGGGCCCGACAGCCTGATCGTCCAGGCCACCGACACCTACCGGGGCTGGATCAGGTCCCTGTTCACGGAGCTGGCCGCGGCGGCGGGCGCGGCCGACCCGGACCAACTGGCCGACCAGCTGGTGCTGCTCTACGACGGCGCGGGCGTCTCCGCCCGGATGGACCGCAACCTCGCCGCGGCGGCCACGGCCCGCGCCGTCGCCGCGGTCATGCTCGACCTGGCCGTGACCGGGACGCCGGGCCCGGCAGCGGCGGCGCAGGACTGACGCGGGCTCAGACCCCGGCCCCGGAGGCCGGGCTCAGACCCCGACCGCGCCGTCGATGCCCTCGCGGAGGAAGTCGGCGTGGCCGTTGTGGCGGGCGTACTCGTGGATCAGGTGCAGGATCACCATCCGCAGCGACACGTCCTCCTCCCACCGCTCGCTGTAGCCGGTGACGTCGAGCGACTCGGCCGCCCGCTCGATCTCGCGGGACCTGGCCACCTCCGCCTCCCAGGCCGCGAACGCCTCGTCCCGGGAGGCCTCCCCGGCGTCGTAGGCGACCTGGTAGTCACCGCTGTCCGACCACACCAGCGGGATGTCCTCGCCGTCCAGCACCCGGCGGAACCAGGCCCGCTCGACCTCGGCCATGTGCCGGACCAGGCCGAGCAGGGAGAGCGTGGACGGCGGCGAGGACCGGCGGCGCAGCTGCTCCTCGGACAGGCCCTCGCACTTCATGGCGAGGGTGGCCCGGTGGAAGTCGAGGAACGCGCGCAGCATCTCGCGCTCCCCCGCGGTCGAGGACGGTCCTACCCGTTCGTCAGTCATGATCGCCAGCCTAGGGCGCGGGCTCGGCGGCATCCACCGGATTCGGCCCGGCCCGCACCGCCAGCAGCGCCATGTCGTCCTGCGGCGGGCCTCCGGCGAAGCCGAGCACCCGCTGCTCCACGGCCCGTACCAGGGCCTCGGCGGAGGCTCCGGCGGTCTCGGCCAGGACGGCGGCGAGGCCCCGCTCGTCGAAGAAGTCGCCGTTCCGGTCCCGCGCCTCGGTGGCCCCGTCCGAGTAGAACAGCAGGGCGTCGCCCGGTTCCAGCACCACGTCCTCCAGCGCGACGTCGGCCGGCTCGCCGATGCCGAGCGGGCAGCCGCCGCCCTTGAGGAAGGCCACCTCCCCGTGCGCCCGGACCAGCGCGGCCGGGAGGTGGCCCGCGCTGGCCACGGTCAGCCGCACCGCGCCGGGGCCGGCGGCCGGTTCCGGCCGGAGCCGGGCGAAGACCGCGGTGGCGAAGCGCTCGGTGGCGCCGTGCACCGCCATCGCCCGGCCGACCTTGGCGAGCACCTCGCCGGGGCAGGAGTCCCCGACGCTGATCGCCCGCGCGCCGTGCCGGACCGCGGCGGTCACCGCGGCGGCCTCCTCGCCCTTGCCGCAGACGTCGCCGAGGAGCAGGCCCCAGCCGTCCAGCACCGGGAACACGTCGTAGAAGTCCCCGCCGACGGCGGCCCCGCCGCGCGGAGCCAGGTAACGGGCCGCCAACTGGACGCCGGGGACCGCGGGCAGGACCGCGGGGAGCAGGCTGGACTGGAACAGCTGGGCCGCGGTGGACGCCCGGCGGCGGCAGCGCCCGGCCCGCAGCGAGAGGGCCAGCTGCCGGCCCAGCTCCTGGAGCAGACCCAGCTCGTGCAGCACGAAGTCGTCGCCCCTGAGCAGCACCAGCGAACCCAGCACCTGGTCCCCGGCCGCGAGCGGAACCGCGAGCAGCGCGCCCGCGCCGTCCCCGCCGCCCGCGCCGTCCCCGCCCTCCCCGTCGTCCCGCACCGGCCGCCCGCGCAGCACCGGCTGCCCGGACCGCTGCACGGCAGCCGCCGCCGCAGCGGCCCGCCGCTCCGCCGAGCCCGACCGGTCGACGCCCCGCCGCGACCCGTCCACCGGGCCCGGAACAAGCGGGCCCGATCCCGCCGCGCCCGCGCGGGCCTCGGCGACCCGGTGCGGTGGCGCGTAGGCGGGCCCGTCCCCCGGCTCCGCCAAGAAATGGGCGGCCTCGTCCTCCGGCTCCGCCAGGAAGACGGTGACCCCCGCGCCGAACTCCTCGGCCAGCAGTCGGGCCGCCCGCTCCAGCAGGACCGTTTCCCCGTCCGGCTGCTCCCCGACCAGCAGCGCGGTCACCCGGCAGACCGCGGCCAGCCTCCGCAGCGCCTCCCGCGTGGGCGTCCGCGCTGTGCCGGTCACGGGCGCCCAACTGCTCCAGGCAGGCCCGCAACCGCCCCTCCGCGACCTCCAGCTCGAACAGCGTGCGCTCCAACTCGGCCCGCAGGCGCAGCGAGTCCACCCGGCGCCGGCCGCGGTGGCCGGAGATCCGGGTGTGCAGCGCGCGCAGTTCCTCGTCGAGGCCGGAGGCACGCCAGTACTCGCGCGCCGCCGCCCCGCCGAGCGGATAGCCACGGGCCTTTTCGCCCGTAGCGCCCGTGCGCTCCGGCGTGGAGGTCACCTGAAGCACGCTAGCCCCGCCCCGCACCGGTCCACCGGCACAAGCCCGGGACAGCACTCATTGAGAGGTATTTTCGCCGCACCGCGCCCGCACCGCCGTCGCCGCCACTACGGTGGAAAGCTCACCCCTCAGCCGCCCGCCGCACCGCCCGCCGACCGCGCGGCAGGTCACACCAGCGCCCCGGTCATCGCCACCACCAGCGGCCCCAGCAGCGGCAGCACCACGTTGGAGAGCGCGTAGACGATCGTGTAGGCCATCAGCGGCGTGGTGTTCCCCGCCGCCGTCTGCACCGCGGTGATCGCCGGGGTGCTGCACTGCTGCCCGGCGACCGAGCCGAGCGCCAGCGGGGCCGGCAGTTTCATGAGCTTCCAGGCCACGAACATGGAGATGCTGGCCGGGATCAGGGTCATCAGCAGGCCCGCGACCGCCAGCGACACCCCGTACTGCTTGATCAGGTCGACCGCCTGCGGTCCTGAGCTGAGGCCGACCGCGCAGATGAAGGTGGCCAGGCCCAGGTCCTTGACCACCTGCGCGGCGGCCGGGTGGTACTGGCCGTACTTCGGGTTCCTGGCCCGCAGCCAGCCGAAGACCAGTCCCGACAGCAGGCAGCCGCCGCCGGTGCCCAGCGACAGCGGGACGCTGCCCAGGTTGACGGTGATCCGGCCGATCAGCATGCCGATCACGATGCCGATGGAGATGAAGACCAGGTCGGCCTTGACCCCGGGGTCGATCCGGAAGCCGACCCTGGGCACGAACGAGGCCAGGTCCCGCTTGGTCCCGGAGAAGTGGATGGTGTCACCGTTGTTGACCACGGTGCCGGGCTGGATCGGTAGGGCGTGGTCCATCCGGGTGATCCCGGTCAGGAAGACCCCGTGCCGCCGCTCGGTCGGGACCATCTCGCGCAGTTCGCCGATGGTCTTGCCGCCGGCCTCCTTGGCGGTCAGCACCACGTCCGCGAGGTCCAGGTCGAGGTCCATGCCGGCGGTGGGCGCGACCTCGGGGCCGATCCGCCGGTCGCCGATGAGCAGCTGCTCGCGCGGTCCGACCAGCAGCAGGATGTCGCCCAGGACGAGTTCGGTGTCCGGCGCCAGGTCGACCGGTTCGCCGCCGCGCCGCAGCCGCTCGATGGTGACATCCTGGCCGAGCGTCCGCTCGACCTGGCCGACGGTCTCGCCGTCCGCGTGCGTCACCATGTGGGCGCGGCCCACGAGTTCGGGCAGCGCCGGGGCGGAGCCCTCCTCGGTGGAACCGCCGCCGAGCTTGGCCCAGAGCTTCTCGGCCTCCTCGCGGATGTCGATCCGCATCAGCGCCGGATAGATCTGGCTGGTCATCAGCACGATGGTGATCAGGCCGACGATGTAGGAGATGGAGTACGCGGTACCGACGTTGGCCTGCAGCTTGCTGATCTGGTCGGCCGGCAGTTTGAGCTTGCCGATCGCGTCCGTCGCCGTGCCGACCACCGCGGACTCGGTGGCGCCGCCCGCCATCAGCCCGGACGCGGTGCCCTGGTCCAGGTTCATGGTCACCGTCGCCACGGCGGTGACGGCGAGCACCGCGACCGCCTCGATCAGCGTGAAGATCCCGTAGCGCAGGCTGTTGCGGTTGAGGCTGGCGAAGAACGAGGGGCCGCTCATATAGCCGAGGGTGAAGATGAACAGCGCGAAGGCGATGTTCTTCACCTCGGAGTTGAGCGCCACCCCGATCGTGCCGACGAAGATCGCGACGATCAGCGTCCCGGCGACACCGCCGAGCGAGATCTTCCACAGCTTCACCCGCCCGATGGCGAACCCGATGGCGAGACACACGAACAGCTGGATCTCGGGGCTGTCCTTGAACAGGTGCTTGATCCACTCCATGGGTCCGAAGTATCCCGGCCGCGCCGGTGCGCGCCCCCGCGCCGCGCTGCGCGCTCCTCCCGATGGCCCAACCCCGGCCGAGGGGGCGCGAGCGGCGGCGCGGGACGCCGAGGGCCCGGGTCAGCCCGCCGTCGGCGCCGCCGCCAGCGCCTGCTTGACCGAGTCCGCCAGCGGGGTGGTGCGGCGGCCGATCAGCCGGGACAGCTCGCCCGGGGTCCCGGCCAGCTCGCCGCGGCCGATGCCTGCGTCCACGTCGGCGAACATCCGGGCGACCGGCTCGGGCAGCCCGGCGCCGACCATGATCTGCACATGCTCCTCGAACGGCACGTCGTGGTGGACCACCGGCTTGCCGGACTGCGCGGCGATCTCGGCCGCGAGCTCGCTGAAGCTCCAGGCGGTGTCGCCGCTCAGCTCGTACACCGCGTTCCGGTGGCCCTCGGTGGTCAGCACCACGGCCGCCGCCTCGGCGTAGTCGCGGCGCGCGGCGGAGGCGACCCTGCCGTCGCCGCTGCTGCCGGTGACCGCGCCGAACTGCAGGTAGGTGCCCAGCTGGGCGGTGTAGACCTCGGTGTACCAGGCGTTCCGCAGCAGCGCGTACGGGACGCCCGAGGCGCGCAGCAGCGCCTCGGTGGCGTGGTGGTCGTCGGCGAGGGCGAAGGTGGTGTCGTCGCCGCCGAAGATGCTGGTGTAGGCGAGCAGGCCGACCCCGGCCTGCTTCGCCGCCTCGATCACGGCGCGGTGCTGCTCCACCCGCGCGCCCATGTCGGTGCCGGAGATCAGCAGCACCCGGTCCACCCCGGTCAGGGCGGTCCGCAGCGTCTCGGGCTCGCTGTAGTCGGCCTGCCGGACGTCCACCCCGAGCGCGGCCAGGTCGGCGGCCTTCTCGGGGTCGCGGACGGCGACGGCGACCTCGGTCGCGGGCACCCGCTCCAGCAGGCTCTCGACGACGAGGCGGCCGAGCTGGCCGGTGGCGGCGGTGACGAGGATGGTCATGGTGGGCGTTCCGATCGTGGTGAGGGGAGAACGGCGCCGGTGCGCCGCTTCACCCTCCCCACGCTAGGCACGGTACTTCCGAATCGGAAGTACCCACTTTGAAGTAAGCTGGTGTCATGAGTGCGATACCGCCGTTCACCGTCTACGACAAGGCCTGCCCGTCCCGGTTGGTGCTGGAGCACGTCACCAGCCGCTGGGGGGTCCTGGCACTGGCCGCGCTGCGGGAGCGGACCTACCGCTTCAGCGAGCTGCGGCGGCGGATCGAGGGGGTGAGCGAGAAGATGCTGGCGCAGACCCTGCAGACACTGGAGCGGGACGGCTTCGTGCTGCGGGTGGCGCATCCGGAGATCCCGCCCCGGGTCGAGTACAGCCTCACCGGGCCGGGACGGGAGGCCGCCGAGCTGGTCGTCGACCTGGTGCAGTGGGTCGAGCAGCAGATGCCGCAGGTGATCGAGTCCCAGCGGCAGCGGGACGCGCTGCGCGCCGAGGCGTCCTGACCCGGCCGCGGCACGCCGGTGACGGTGCGTGGGTGGTGCTACGTCAGTGGCAGGGGAAGCCGAGGAAGTGCCGGGAGTCGTGGACGAACTCGTGGATGTGCATGTCGTTCCCGAACACCGAGTAGGCGCCCTGGTCCACCCCGATGAAGTAGTACACCGCGAACGCGATCAGCGCGGTGCCGACCAGCCACAGCACCGCCTTGGACACCGGCAGGACGACCGGCGTGGCTATCACGGCGGGGGGTGCGGACAGACTGCTCATGACAGAGCCTCCTTGAGCGGGATCGTGCGTCCCTCAGTGAATGGAGCGGAGCGACGGACGACTGTCTGACTCGCCGTCACCGACCTTCGACCTGCCGACCGGTGACCGCTCACAGTGGCGCGACCGCGCTGGATTCCCACCAGCTTCCTCGTGCCATCACTCACGGTTGACAGTACGGACCTGTACGCGACGCGTCAATCACGCCGGACCGCCGGGCGCTGCTCCCCGTGCCCGGCCAGCAGCGCGTGCAGCCGTCGGCCGACCTGGTCGGCGTCCGGCAGCGGCTCCCCGAACGACAACCGGACGTCCTGGTGCGGCGGGTGGGCATGGCGCCGGCCACCGGGCCACTCCCGGGACAGCCGTAGCACGATGCCGTAGCGGTCCAGCGCGAGCGGGCTCACCTCGGTTACCCCGTACAGCAGTTGAGGATCAATCAGACCGAGCAGCGCGGCCACGTGGCCCTGGTGGTCCTCGGCGAGGTGGAGCAGCAGCGCGGCCTCGACCACGGCCAGCGGGTCGGGTTCGGCCCGCAGCAGCTCCGCCGGGTCGACCAGACCGTCCGCGCCGGGTGTGGCGAGCGCCACGTGCCGGACGTCCACCGGCAGCGACAGCATCCCCTCCGGTTCGGTGCGCCCGCGCGACGACAGCATCCCGGCGATCCTGACCCGGGCGCGGATCCGCTGCCGGACCGCCAGCGGTGCGACGTCGGTCCACTCCAGCGCCACCGGCAGCCCGCCGCCCTCCCCCGCGACCATCGCCGCCTCCCGGGCCAGCCTGCTGTCCAGCGGCACCCGCAGCCGCAGTTCCGCCCGCTCCTCGGCCCGCTCCTCCGTCCGCTCGACCACGGCGATGTCCGACCCGAGCAGTTCATGCCTGCTCCCGTTGGCGACGGCGGTGAGCGAGGTGGCCGCCCGCAGCACGCTGCGCACCACCTCCGCGTCCGACGGCTCGTACGCGCGCGACTCTGACCCGACCACTCGGCAGCCCTCCTCTAGTTAGGCAAGCCTTACCTTATCTTGAGGTCGAGGGGCTGCCAAGCACACCCGCCCGCTACGGTGGGCACCGGCACCCGGTCAGTGCCCTTGACCACGGAGGTGACAGTGCCGATGACCCGTCATGTGCTGGTGCTCGGCGGGACCGGTGAGGCACGTCTGCTGGCCGCCGCGCTGGTGCGCGAGCCCGGCGTGGCGGTGACCAGCGCGCTGGCGGGCCGGGTGGCCGAACCCCGGCTGCCGCGGGGGCGGGTCAGGATCGGCGGCTTCGGCGGTGCGGACGGGCTGGCGGCGTGGCTGCGCGAGCAGGACGTCGCCGCGGTGGTCGACGCCACGCATCCGTTCGCCGCCCGGATCAGCGCGAACGCCGTCCGGGCGGCGGCCGGGGCCGGAATCCCGCTGCTGGCGCTGCGCAGGCCGGGCTGGACCGCGACCGAGGGCGACCGCTGGCACCCGGCCGACTCCGCGGCGGAGGCGGCAGAGCTGCTACCGGGGCTGCTGCGGGAGGCGGCCGGGACGCCGGAGGCGGCTGGGCGGGTGTTTCTGACGACGGGTCGGATGGGGCTTGCGGAGTTCGCCGGGCGGGCGGAGTTGGCCCGGCGGTTTGTGCTGCTGCGGGCGGTGGAGCGGCCGGAGCAGCCGCTCCCCCCGGCCTGGCGGCTGCTGCTGGACCGGGGCCCGTTCACCCTGGACGGCGAACGCGCGCTGCTGCGCGAGCACCGGATCGACGTCCTGGTCACCAAGGACAGCGGCGGCGCGGCCACCGCCGCCAAGCTCACCGCCGCGCGTGAGGCCGGACTGCCGGTGGTGCTGCTGCGACGCCCTCCGGCCCCGCCGGGGGTGCGGACCGTCCCGGACCCGGACGCCGCCGTCCGGCTGCTGCGCCTGCTCCTGCGCGACGACTGACCCGCCCTCAGCGACCGCCACACCTCAGCACGCCGGACCCCACCGCGCCGGACCCAGCACGCCGGACCCCAGCAACCGCCCGGCCCCACCGTGCCCGGCTTCAGCCGTCGGTGCGGCGGAGCAGGTAGGTTTCCATGATCCAGCCCTTGCGGGCCCTGGCCTCGGCCCGTACCCGCTGGATGGTCGGCGCGACCTCGCCGACCGGCCCGGAGAGCAGCAGCTCGTCCGGGGTACCGACATACGCGCCCCAGTAGATGGTGAAGGCGTCCGGTTCGGCCAGTCCGGCGTAGGCGTCGTGCGCGTCCAGCATCACCGCGACGTCGTCGGGAACGTCCGCCGCCGCGGTCTCGGCGAGCCGTCGGCCAGTGGTGACCGTGAACGGCCTCCCCACCCGGTTCAGCGGAACCCGGTGCGCCGCGGCCAGCGCGGAGACGCAGCTGATGCCGGGGACCACGCTGTACTCGAACCGCACCTCGCCGTGGGCGAGCACCTGCTCCACCGCGGCGATGGTGCTGTCGTAGAGCGAGGGGTCGCCCCAGACCAGCAGCGCGCCGACGCCGTCGGCGGCGATCTCGTCGCGGACGAACCCCTGGTAGAGGTCGGCCCGACGGCTGCGCCAGTCGCCGACCGCCGCGGCGTAGGCGGCGGGGGCGGCGGCGCGGTCCCGCTCCGGGTCGGCCGCCTCGACCACCCGGTGCCCGGGACGCGCGTGCGCGGCCAGCAACTCCTGGCGCAGCCGGGTCAGGTCGTTCTTCTCCTCGCCCTTGTCCAGGACGAGGAAGACGTCGGCGCGGGCGATCGCCTTCACCGCCTGCAGGGTCAGGAAGTCGGGGTCGCCCGCCCCGATGCCGATGACGAGGAGTTTCTTCATGACGGCGAGTCTGCCGCACGCCCCGCGACTACGACGCGGGCACCCCGGCGACCACCGGGTAGACCACCAGCGTCGGGCAGCCGGGCATCTGCAGCGCGACCTTGGTGGAAGTCTTCGTCCCGGGCGGGGTGACCAGCAGCGCCGGGTAGCTGGGGCAGCTGGTGAGGTTGCCGCTGGGCACGTCCACCCCGCCGACCAGGGCCGAGGCGGTGGCGCCTGGGGCGACCAGCACCGTGCTGGCGGAGGCGCTGCCCAGGTAACCGTTGGTGGTGCGCTTCGCCTGGACCTGCTGCTTGCCCGCGGCGTCGAGCCCGGCGACACCGGGGAAGCCGTAGAGCGTGCAGGCGGCGGAGGAGGTGTTCTTGAAGATCACCCTGGCGCCGATGTGCCCGGCCGCGCCGTTGCTCTGCCCCGCGCTCACCGCGATCTGCGACCCGGTGCAGGCCGCCGCGCCCGCGGGCGGCGTCGGCGGCGTGCTCGGCGCGGGCGTCGCGCTCGGCGCCGAACCGCCGCCGCCCGAACTCGCGGACGCAGGCGCGGACGCGGACGCGGACCCGGCGCTGGTCGCAGGCAGGGGGCTGGCACTGGGCCCGGCCGACGGAGCGGTGCCGCCACCGGTGCTGGCGCACGCGCTGAGGGCCAGCCCGAGCGCCGTGGCGGTCAGGGCGAGGCGGAGGGGGGTGCCGGTCTGCTTCATCATCGCTCTCATACCGGTGGGGACGTATCCGAACGGCCAGCTGGTTCTGACCCTCTGTCACAGTACGTCGACCGCACGGTAACACTCCCCTATGCTGGGCCTTTTCTCGGTCGAGGGAGTTTGCTGTGCACAGGTTGCGGATCGTCGCCGTGGGCGCCGTCGTGCTCGTGGCCGGGCTGGCCGGCTGCCGTCCGGTCACGGGGACGTCGAGCGACAGCGCGTCCGGCGGCGCGACCGCACGGTCGACGTCCAGTGGGTCCGCGCCGGCGGGCGGCTCCGACGCCTACCGCGGCTCGGCGGCCGGAAAGGCGCTGGACGGGCTGACGGTCCGTCCGAAGGGCGCCATGACCGGCTACGACCGGCTGAAGTTCGGCGCCGCCTGGACCGACAACAACAACGACCCCGGCGGCCACAACCACTGCGACACCAGGGACGACATACTGGCCCGCGACCTGACCGGGATCAGCTACAAGTCGGGCCACTGCACCGTCGCCACCGGCACCCTGCAGGACCCCTACACCGGGAAGGCCATCCACTTCGTGCGCGGGCCCGACTCGACCAAGGTGCAGATCGACCACGTGGTCCCGCTCGGCGACGCCTGGGTGACCGGGGCCGCGCAGCTGACCGCCACCCAGCGGATCGACCTGGCCGAGGACCCGCTGGAGCTGATCGCCGCGGACGGCCCGGCGAACGAGGCCAAGGGCGACGGCGACGCCTCGGAGTGGCTGCCCGCCAACACCTCCTACCAGTGCAGCTATGTGGCACGGCAGATCGCGGTGAAGGTGAAGTACAAGCTGTGGGTGACGGCGGCGGAGAAGTCGGCGATGCAGCGGGTGCTGAGCGGCTGCCCGGACCAGAAACTGCCCACCGAGTGACGGCGGGTCAGCCGGACTCGGCGGCCTTGACGTCGGCCCCGGCCTTGGCCCAGTTCTGGTGCAGGGTGTCCAAATACGTCTGCGCCTGCGCCCCGGGCTTCACCCCGCGGGCGAAGGCCTGCATGTTGCCCGCGCCGGTGTTGTAGCCGAGCGCCATCAGCTCGTCCCGGCTGAGCCCGGTGGAGAGGTGCGCGGGCAGCTGTCGGCCGAGGTCGTGCAGGTAGTAGGCGGCGGCCTCGATGGCGAGGCCGGGGTCGTCCGGCAGCTCGTCCCAGCTCCGGTCGGCGAAGTCGCGGCCCTGCTTGGTGTCGTCGAACGCTGCCTTGTGCATGTTGGCGATGCCGAACGCGGCGTCCGGCTTGAGCTTCTGCCAGGAGCGCTGGAACGCCGGGTCGTGCGGCTTGTAGGACTCGTTGTAGAGGATCGCCATCAGCAGCTGCGGGTCGATGCCCGCCTTCTTGGCGTAGGTGACGACCTGGGGCGCGAACAGCGCGGTGTCGTTCTGGTCCAGGCTCGCCGAGGGGCTCGGCGCGGCGCTCCCGGCCGTACTGCTCCCCGCCGTACCGCTCCCCGCCGCGCCCGCGGACCCGGAGGGACGCGCGGAGCCCGAGGCCCCGGCCGCGCCGGTGCTGCCGTCGGCGCGGCCGTGGTGCTGTACCGTCCAGCCGATCACCACGGCCGCGGCCACCACCACGGCCCAGCCCCAAAGCCGCCGCTTCTGCGCTGCTGGCATCCTTCGCCTCCTGGTCAGGGCTGCCAACATACCAACCGCGGCAGCCCGGCCCGGGGACGGTCAGCCGCCCGCGAGCCCGTCCAGGGTGCGGACCCGGCGGACCGGGGAGGGCAGCACCCACAGCACGCCGAGCACGGCCCCCGCGGTGGCGATCCACAGCGCGTCGCGCAGGCCGAGGACGCTGCCGAGCCAGCCGCCCGCCAGCGCGCCCAGCGGTCGGATCCCGTAGTTGAACAGCCGGGTCGCCCCGGCCACCCGGGAGCGCAGCTCGTGCGGGATCACCGCGGCGTTCATCGAGCCTGACGCGATGTCGAGGACCATCACGCCGAAGCCGGAGCCGAACTCGGCCAGGAACAGCAGCACCAGCGCCGCCGACCGCGGCCCGGACGCGAGCGGGACCAGCAGCAGCGGCGCAGGGAACGCGGCGAAGCCGAGCACCACCGCGGGCCCGATGCCGATCCGGCGGACGATCCGGCCGGTGACGACCGAGCCGATGACGCTGCCGACCGCGCCCGCCCCGAGCACCAGCCCGAGCAGGCCGGGGCTGATCCCGAGCGCGGTCGTGGCGTAGAGCACGAAGACGGCCTGGAAGGCGAAGTTGAAGAAGTTGAGGGTGACCACGGCCGCGCAGTTGGGCCGCAGCAGCGGCGAGCGGGCGATCAGCCGGAAGCCGGCCCACAGGTCGCCGCGCCCGCGCTCCGCGACCGGTGGCTCGACCGGGGCGATCCGGGCCAGGAACGCGGCCGAGACCAGGTAGGAGCAGGCGTCCGCGACCAGGGCGTACGGGGCGGAGAGCAGCTGCACCAGCAGTCCGCCGAGGCTGGTGCCGCCCACGTAGGACATCGCCCGGCTGCCGTTGACCAGTGAATTCCCTTGCACGAAGCGCTCGGTGGGGACGAGCGAGACGAACACCGCGGCGTTGCCGACCTCGAACAGCACGCTGAGCGTCCCGGCCGCGAAGGCCACCGCGTAGAGCTGGGCCAGGCCGAGCCCACCGACCGCGTAGACCACCGGGATCGACCCGACCAGCAGGAAGCGGCCGAGGTCGGCGGCGATCATCATCCGGCGGCGGTGCCCGCGGCGGTCCGCCCAGACCCCGGCGTGCAGCGAGAACAGCAGGCTGGGGAGCAGTCCGGCCGCGGTCAGCCGGCCCATCTCGGCGGCCCCGGCGTGCAGCATCAGGACCGCCACCAGCGGCAGCGCGACCATGGACACCTGGTCGCCGAAGAGGGAGACGGTCTGCCCGCTCCAGTAGCCGCGGAACGGGCGGTCCCGCAGCAGCTCGGGTATCCGGGAGCGGACGCCCCCGCGCCCGGCGGCCGGGCCCGCCGCCGTCGGCGCGGTCACTGCGGCGCCTGGTCGGGGACCTCGCGCACCGGGTGCGCGAACTGAACGTAGGAGACCCGGCGGGAGCCCTCGGGGCGCAGCTCGGGCCGCTCCAGGCGTTCGGCGTACGGGCGCAGCAGCTCGCGGAACGCCTCCCCCAGCCGGGCCAGCTCGTCGGCGGTCAGGTACATCGTCTCGTCGCCGAGCGGGGCGGCCTGCTGCCATTCCGGGGGCTCGGTCGGGCTGCGGTCCAGCCAGTGCGCCATCTCGGCGAAGTAGCGCTCCACCATGGCGCGGTTGAGCGCGCCGACCGCCGAGGCGACCGCAGGGTCCGCCGAGTACCCGGGCCAGGAGGTGGAGTGCGAGGTCGCCCGCCAGGGCTTCTCCCGGCCCTGACCGCCCTCGGCCTCGGCCACCAGGCCGTACTTGGCGAGCATCCGCAGGTGGTAGGAGCAGCTGGCCACCGACTCGCCGGTCAGCTCGGCGGCCCTGGTCGCGGTGAACGGGCCCTGCCTGCGGAGCAGGCCGACCAGGGCCAGCCGGATGGGGTGGGCGTAGGCGCGCAGCGCGCGCGGATCGGCGAGGGGGACGTTGTCCATGGATGTAAAGGTATCTTTAGAAAGAAGTCTTTACAAGAGGGTCGGCTAGGCTGCGGAGCCATGACCGGACCAGCACTCACCCTGTCCTACGGCGCGGACGCCCCGAGCGTCTGGCGGCCCGAGTTCGCCGACCAACCCGACAGCATGCTCAGCGAGGACCTGTGCGTGATCAGAGGTGAGGCGTTCTTCATCCAGGGCCTGATCGAGATACCCGTCCGGGACACCGGGGAGGTGTTCTCCTGGGGCGTCTGGACCTCGCTCAGCAAGCAGAACTTCGGCCGGGTCATCGACCGCTGGGAGGATCCGGACCGGGACCGGGAGCCGCCGTACTTCGGCTGGCTCAGCACCGAACTGACGCCGTATCAAATCCCGACCATGAACCTGAAGACCCATGTGCACACCCGTCCCCCCGGCCGCCGTCCGGGCATCGAACTGGAGCCCACCGACCACCCGTTGGCGGTGGAGCAGCGCTCCGGCATCAGCGCGGCCCGGGTACGCGAGCTGGGCGAGCTGCTGACCGGCGGGTAGCCTGCACAGGGGCGGGGAAGGGGGTGGCCACGGTGGACGACCACGACGACGTCATCAGCAGCGAGCCGCCGACGGCACGGCGCGGCGGCGCCGCCCGCAACTGGCGGATCGCCGGGGCCGGGATCGCGGCGGTGCTCTTCGGACTGGCCGTCAGCCTGCGCGGCGGGGTGACCGTGCACGACTCCGCCGACCACCCGGCGGCGACCACGGGTCCTGCCGTCCCGGTGGTGGAGACCGGACCGCCCGCGCCGCCGCCGATCCGGATCACCCCGGCCCGCGCCGCGGCCGACACCGCCTGGTACGCGGGCGGCGGGCGGGCGCTCGCCGCGGTGCTCCTCGCCGACGCCGACCGGATGGCCGCCGACCGGATCGACCAGGACTACAACGCCCTCGGCAGCGACTGCAGCCGGCTCGGCGACGACGTGGTCACGGCGCAGGCGTACCGGCCGATCCCGGACCAGGGCGCGCAGAACGCCTGGGCGGTCGCGCTCGGCCACCTCGGCCTCGGCGCGGACGCCTGCCTGGACGGCGTCAGCAACTCGCTCACCTCCCAACTCGCCTCCGGCGCCATAGAGATCGACACCGGAACGACCACCCTGCGGTCCATGGAGACCCAGCTCGGCCGACCGTAATCCCGTGCCGGCGTGCGAGACACGCTGCTGATCGGGAAAGGGTGGGAAAGGGTTGGCGGCGGTGCGTCGACCGCTGGCATGCTGGCCGGGTGGAGAGACCGGAGATCTCGATAGAATTCGCCCCCGAGCTGCACGTCTTCGTCGCCGGGGCCCGGCGCACCGGCCGCTCGCCGCTGCGTACCGACGGCTCGTCGACGCTCGGGCACGTGGTGGAGTCCCTCGGGATCCCGCTCACCGAGGTCGGCACCCTGGTGGTGGACGGCCGGACGGTGCGCCCCGCGCACATCCCGGTCGACGGCGAGACCGTCACCGTCGCCGCCGTGGCCCGACCGCAGCAACTGCCGGGCCCGGCCCGCTTCCTGCTGGACGTCCACCTCGGCACGCTGGCCCGGCGGCTGCGGCTGCTCGGCGTCGACGCCGCCTACGAGAGCGTCGACATCGGCGACGCCGCGCTCGCCACCCGCTCCGCCGCCGAGCAGCGGGTGATGCTCTCGCGCGACCGTGGCCTGCTCCGCCGCCGCGAGCTGTGGGCCGGGGGGTACGTCTACAGCCACCGCCCGCCCGAGCAACTCAAGGACGTGCTTGCCCGGTTCGCGCCGCCGCTGCTGCCGTGGAGCCGCTGCACCGCCTGCAACGGCACCCTGCGCCCCGCCGACAAGGAGTCCCTGCACGAGCAGTTGCACGACGGCACCGAGCGCTCCTACGACGTCTTCGCCCAGTGCCCCGACTGCGCACAGGTGTACTGGCGCGGCGCGCACCACGCCCGGCTTGAGGCCATCGTCGAGGAGGCCCTGCAACTCACCGCCGCAGCCCGGAGTTGACGCAACATCAGCACCGTTGCGCCGCCTGGATCACAGCACCTCGGCCGCGATCCGGGCGACGGCGGCGGCCAGCACGGTGAGCGCCGGGGAATCCAGCTTCCACTGCTGCCAGTACAGCGGGACGTCGACCGGCCGGTCGGCGGCGAGGTCGACCAGGGTCCCGGCGGTCCGGTGCGGCGCGGCCTGGGCCTCGGGGACCATGCCCCAGCCCAGCCCGGCGGCGACGGCGGCGACGAAGGCCTCCGAGGCCGGGACGCAGTGCCGGGTCACCGGCTGCGGGCGGTCCGGGGCGATCCCGCGGTGGAAGGCGTCCTGGAGGTCGTCGCTGCGGTCGAAGACCACCACCGGGGCCTCGCCCAGCACCTCGGGCAGCGGGCCCCGGGCGAGCCAGCGGGCGGCGAACTCCGGTGCCGCCATGGCGTGGTAGCGCATCCGGCCGAGCCTGCTGACGGTGCAGCCCTGGACCGGGTCGGGCGAGGAGGTGACCGCCGCCATGACCAGGCCCTGGCGCAGCAGCCGGGTGGTGTGGTCCTGGTCCTCCCGGTGCAGGTCGAAGCAGACCGGCAGTTCGGCGGCAGCGGCGGCAAGCGCGGGCAGGAACCAGGTGGCGAGCGAGTCGGAGTTGACCGCGACCGACAGCCGGGTCGGCCCGCCGCCCCCGGACAGGCCCAGCTCGGCGCTCGCGTCCCGCTCCAGCAGGGCGAGTTGGCGGGCGAACCGGACCACCACCTCGCCGGAGTCGGTCAGCCGCACCGGCTTCGACCGCAGCAGCAGGACCCGTCCGGTGCGCTGCTCCAGCGCCTTGATCCGCTGGCTGACCGCGGACGGGGTCAGCCGCAGCAGCCGGGCGGCGGCGTCGAAGGTGCCCTCGTCCACGGCGGCCAGCAGGGTGCGGACCTGGTCCAGCGGGAGGTCTGTCATCACGGTTTCTTATGGTACTGAAGGAACATTAGTTTGTCTTATGAAAGCTCGGTTCCTAGGCTCTGGCCATGCCTGAAACCCTCCTCGCGGCAGCCGCCGGACTCGGCACCGGCCTGTCGCTGATCGTGGCCATCGGCGCCCAGAACGCCTTTGTGCTGCGCCAGGGCATCCGGCGCGAGCACGTGCCGGTGATCGTGGCGATCTGCGCACTGTCGGACGCCCTGCTGATCGCGCTCGGCATCAGCGGGATCGGCACCGTGCTGCAGGCCTGGCCGGGCGCGGTCACCGCGATCTCCTGGATCGGCGGCGCGTTCCTGGTCGGCTACGGGCTGCTCGCCGCCCGGCGGGCGCTGCGTCCTTCCGGTCTGGAGCCGGGCGAGGACACCGCCCGTCCGCTGCGCGCCAGCGTGCTCACCTGCCTCGCGCTGACCTGGCTGAACCCGCATGTCTACCTGGACACCGTGCTGCTGCTCGGCTCGGTGGCGAACAGCTACGGCGCGGAGCGCTGGGCCTTCGGCTCGGGCGCGGCCGTCGCGAGCGTGCTGTGGTTCGGCGGGCTCGGCTTCGGCGCGCGGCTGCTGGGGCGCTTCTTCGCCCGCCCGAACGCCTGGCGGGCACTGGACGCGGTGATCGCCTGCACCATGACGGTGCTGGGCGTGATCATGATCGGACGGGGCTGACCGGACGGACCGAACGGGGTCGGCCGAGGAATTGGCAGAACTCGTACGTCCACGACACGGATCCGCATCATTCCCTTAACACGGGCCGGGCAGGATAGTGATCACAGCAGGCAGCCGAGCTTGGCGGCAGCGAAGGTCCGGAGCGGCTCCCGGGTCCCGCGGTCGCCGACTGGGTGCGGCGGACGGCGTGAACCCGTCCGGCCGTGCCCGCCCGCTCTCCGCGTTCCCGGGTGGGGGACACAGCGGAGTCAGGAGGGCCGGTCCGTCAAGGACCGGCCCTCCTGGTGTCTGCACCGACCATCCGCCGCCCGGCATTCGCGGCCCGCGGCGGCTCAGTCGGTCGCGCCCATCGGCCCGTCGCCCCAGCCGTGCTCCAGCAGGGCGAACACCTCGCGCATCGCGCCCGGCCGGTCCTCCCGGCCGCGGACCAGGCCGGAGCTCTCCATCGCGAAGTGGGCCAGCGCCGCCACCGCGAGGTCGTCCTCGGCGCCGCCGATCGCCTCGGCGATGGCGGCGGCCAGGGCCTTCTCGTGCCGACGCCACATCCGGTCGGCGTACTCCTGCAGCGCGGGGGTGGTCCGCAGCAGCTCCATGATGGCGACGAAGTCGGGGTTGTCGGGGACCGTCACCCTGGTCCTGACCAGGTGGTCGCGCAGGGCGTGCAGCACCGACCGACCCGGCGGCCGGTCCCGGACCGCGGCGACCAGGGCGGCCTCCTGCCCCTCGTCCTCGTCGAAGATCAGCGCTTCCTTGCCGGAGAAGTGCTTGAACAGCGTGCTCACCGACACGTCCGCGGCCTCGGCCACCTCCCGGACGCCGACGGCATCGAAGCCGCGCTCGGCGAACAGCCGCAGCGCCGCGTCCGCCAGCGCCTGCCGGGTCTGGGCCTTCTTGCGCTCGCGGCGCCCCACGGTCTCCTCGGTCATGGGATCACTCTACCTCGCCTTCGGAGCGAGTAGAAAAGTAGAACCGTTGCACTTGTGTAGCCGTTGTGATTCTCTGGAGGGGCACGAACGCCCACCGAACGCACCCTCCCGAAAGGCGGAACCCGCCATGTCCACCCCACACCCCCCACCCCCGAAGGCCCTGCGCTGGACGATGCTCGGCATCATGCTGGCGATGCTGCTGGGCATGCTCGACAACATGGTCGTCGGCACCGCGATGCCGACGATCGTCGGCGAGCTCGGCGGCCTGAACCACCTCTCCTGGGTGGTCACCGCGTACACCCTGGCCACCGCCGCGTCGACCCCGGTCTGGGGCAAGCTCGGCGACCTCTACGGCCGCAAGGGCACCTTCCTGGTCTCGATCGTGATCTTCCTGGCGGGCTCGGGCCTGTCCGGCGCCGCGCAGGACATGAACCAGCTGATCGCCTTCCGCGCCCTGCAGGGGCTCGGCGCCGGCGGCCTCGCGGTCGGCGCGTTCGCGCTGATCGGCGCGCTGGTCGCACCGCGTGAACGCGGCAGGTACCAGTCGATGACGGCCGCGGTGATGGCGGTCGGCACCATCGGCGGACCGCTGCTCGGCGGCTTCGTCACCGGGCACCTCGGCTGGCGCTGGTGCTTCTACGTCAACCTGCCGATCGGCATCCTGGTGCTGGTCTGGATGCAGCTCGTGCTCAGGCTGCCGAAGCAGCGCTCCACCGCCCGGATCGACTACCCCGGCGCCGCGCTGCTGGCCGCCACCATCACCGCGCTGACCCTGGTCACCACCTGGGGCGGCGGCCAGTACGCCTGGGGCTCGGTCCAGATCGCCGGACTGCTGGCGCTCGCCGCGGCCGGGCTGGCCGGGTTCCTGTGGTGGCAGACCCGGGCCCCCGAACCGCTGCTGCCGCTGGGCATCTTCCGCAGTCGCAACCTGCGGCTGGCCTCGGTGATGATGTTCGTCATCGGCGCGGCGATGTTCGGCGCCACCCTCTACCTGCCGATGTTCCAGCAGTCCGTGCAGGGCGTGTCGGCCTCCGACTCCGGGCTGCTGCTCCTGCCGATGGTGCTGCCGATGCTGGTGTTCTCGCAGATCGCCGGACGGGTGATGACCAGGACCGGCCGGTACCGGATCTTCCCGATCCTCGGCACCGCCCTGGTCTCCGCCGGGTTCGCGCTGCTCTCCACCATGGGCGCCGGCACCGGCCGACTGGAGTCCTCGCTGTTCATGGCGGTGCTCGGGACCGGCCTCGGGCTGGCCATGCAGATGCCGATGACCATCGCGCAGAACAGCGTCGAGCTGAAGCACATGGGCGTCGCCTCCGCCGCGTCCACCCTGTTCCGCACCCTCGGCGGCTCGCTCGGGGTCGCCCTGTTCGGGTCGCTGTTCAGCCGTCACGTCCACCAGGGCGTGCAGACCGCGCACGCCGTCGCGGCCGGTACCCAGCAGCTCTTCCTGTGGGGCGCGGTGATCAGCCTCGCCGCAGTGGTCGCGGCCTGGTTCGTCACGGAGGTCCCGCTGCGCGGCAAGCCCGGATCCGCGCCCGCGCCCGCCGGGCCCGGCAGGTCCGACACCCCGGAGCCGGCCGCCGCTCCCGCCCGGTGACGCAGGACGCAGGCATGGTCGCCGGGAACCAGGGCACACGCCCGATGTCGGCAGTTCCGGTCGACAACGGCAGAACTGACAAACCATCAGGCGGACGTCAACCGCCACAGGGAGGGTACCGTGCTCTGGCTGCTCTGGCTCATCATCGAAGGCCTGGTCATCGGCATACTTGCCAAGCTGGTCGTGCCCGGTCGCAACCCGGTCCCGATCTGGCTGACCATCCTCATCGGCATCGCCGGCGCCCTCATCGGCAACTGGATCTCCAACTACGTCGGCGTACGGCACACCAACGGCATCGACTGGATCCGGCACCTGCTGCAGATCGGCGTCGCCGCCGTCCTGGTCGCCTTCGCCACCCCGACCTACGGCCGCGGTCGCACCCGCTGACCCGGCCGAACACCCGGTGCGAGCCCCGGTACCCCGATCCGTCGGGGGCCGGGGCTCGCGCCGGTTCAGAACCGGTGGCCGTTCGGGCCGGTGCCGCTCAGGGCCGGTGTCTGCTCAGGGCCGGTGTCTGCTCAGGGCCGGTGTCGGCTCAGGGCTCGCGTTGGCAGCGCGGGCACCAGAAGACCACCCGCTCCTGCGGGGCGGCGCCGAAGGTCGAGGTGCGGATGCCGGTGCCGCAGCGGCGGCAGGGCTGCCGGGCCCGGCCGTAGACCCAGTGCCGCCGGTCCACCCGGGCGTCCCCGGTGGTGACATGGCCGTGACTGAGCCGGTTCAGCGTCAGCAGCCGGTGCGCCAGCGCCACCACCCGGTCCATCCCGGCCACCCCGCCGACCGGCGCCCACGGGGCGACCCCGGCCATGAAGGCCAGCTCATTGGTGTAGACGTTGCCGAGTCCGGCCAGATTGCGCTGGTCCAGCAGCGCCGATGCGAACGGACGGTCCGGCTCCGCCGTCAGTCGGCGCAGCGCCTCGCCGGCGTCCCAGTCCGGGCCCAGCAGGTCGGGCCCGAGGTGGCCGACCGCGCGCTGCTCCGCCGCCGTGGGCAGCAGTTCGACCACCGGCAGCCGGTAGCCGACCGCGGCCCGACCGGCGGTCCGCAGCACCGCCCTGATCTGCCAGGCGGCCCCGCCGCTCCAGCGCTCACCGGCGGCGAAGACCTTCCAGCGGCCGTCCATGCGCAGGTGCGTGTGCAGGGTCAGGCCGCCGTCGAACCGGGTCAGCAGGTGCTTTCCGCGCGGCACCACCTCCAGCACCCGGCGTCCGACCAGGTCGGCCGTGGCGTGTGCGGGCACCCGGAGGTCGGCGCCGGTGAGCAGTTCTCCGCCCAGCGCCGACCGCAGCTCCGCCGCGACGCGGAAGACCGAATCACCCTCGGGCATCAGAACGCGAGGTCGACCCGCACCCGCTTGCCGCCCGCCTGCCGCTCCACCTCGAAGCGGCGGCACACGGCGACGACGATCTCCAGGCCGTGCCGTCCGATCCGGCCGGGGTCGGCCAGGGCCGGGACCGGCAGGGAGGTGTCGGTGTCCCAGAGCGTCACCCGCAGGGCGTCGTCCAGGAACTCCAGGTCGAGCAGGCAGGGGCCGGGGGCGTACTTGGCGGCGTTGGTGACCAGCTCGCTGACCACCAGCCGGACGTCCTCGACCAGCAGGTCGGTGACCGGGACGCCGTGGTCGGCCTGGGCCCGGCGGAGGAAACCGGTGGCGAAGTCGCGCGCCGCGCCGATCGTGCCGGGGCCGCCGTCGTAGGCCGCGCCGACCGGGGGGACGACAGGGGCCGGGGGGACGGCGGGGGCCGCGGCACGGGGCAGCCGGTGCGACCGTTCCGGCCCCTGGGTGACTCCGTGGTCCATCGGTATCAGCCTTCCCGCGCCACGCGCTCGGTACCGGGTGGCGGTACTTCCTTCAGCGTCAGCAATCCTCTACCCCCGCCTCATCCACCCAATCCACCGCATGCGGAGCACTCCACCGGGCCCTGAGCGCAGCGGTTTTAACGTTGGAAAGCCACTGAGCTGGGTAAATCGCCCTGCCGCCCGAAGCACCGATCCCAACTTCCGCCGGGAACCTGGACAGTGCCGATGGGCCCCGACATTCTAACGTTGGAACGGACCCCACTCGCCGTCGTCCCCGGAGCTCCCCATGCCCCTGAACCGACGCCAGTTCGTCGGCACCCTGCTCGCCACCGGCACCGCAGGACTGGTCTACCGCCCCACCCTGGCCGCCGCGGCCACCCCGGCGTCCGGCACGGTCGCCCCCGCCCCCGGCGGCCTCTACTCCCCCAACGCCGCTCCGCTCCAGCCCACCGCCTTCCTCCGGCTGCCGCCGGGCAGCACCACCGCCCGCGGCTGGCTGGCCGGTCAACTGCAACTGCAGCTCAACGGCCTGTGCGGGCGCTACCAGGACACCTCGCACTTCCTGGTCAAGGCGAACTCGGGCTGGGTGAACCCCGGCCAGGCCGGCTGGGAGGAGGTGCCCTACTGGCTGCGCGGCTATGTCGACCTCGCCATCGCCACCCAGGACGCGACCGCGCTGGCGAGCGTCCGCAGCTGGATCGACGCCATCGTCGCCACCAAGCAGTCGGACGGCTTCTTCGGGCCGACCGCGCTGCGCACCTCGCTCAACGGCGGCCCGGACTTCTGGCCGTTCCTGCCGCTCACCTGGGCGCTGCGCTCCTGGCAGGAGTACTCCGGCGACAGCCGGATCGTCCCGCTGCTGACCGGCTTCTTCCACTACATGAACGCCCAGGGCCCCGGCGCGTTCAACAGCAGCTGGGTGTCCTTCCGCTGGGGCGACGGCCTGGACAGCGTCTTCTGGCTCTACAACCGCACCGGCGACGCCGCGCTGCTGACCCTCGCCGACAGGATCCACTCCGGCGGCGCCGACTGGGTGGACAACCTGCCCACGCTGCACAACGTCAACATCGCCCAGGGCTTCCGCGAGCCGGCCCAGTACGCGCTGCGCTCCCCCTCGGCCGCGCTGACCCAGGCCGCCTACCAGAACTACAGCTCGGTGATGGGAAGTTACGGGCAGTTCCCCGGCGGCGGATTCGCCGGGGACGAGAACGCCCGCCCCGGCTACGGCGATCCGCGCCAGGGCTTCGAGACCTGCGGCATCGTCGAGTTCATGGCCAGCCACCAGCTGCTCAACCGGATCACCGGCGACCCGGTCTGGGCCGACCGCTGCGAGGAGCTGGCCTTCAACTCCCTTCCGGCGGCCCTCGATCCCAGCGGCAAGGGGGTGCACTACATCACCAGCGCCAACAGCACCGACCTGGACGACAACGCCAAGACCCAGGGCCAGTTCGACAACAACTGGGCGATGCAGGCCTATATGCCGGGCGTGGACCAGTACCGCTGCTGCCCGCACAACTACGGCATGGGCTGGCCCTACTTCACCGAGGAACTGTGGCTGGCCACCCCGGACAAGGGCCTGGCCGCGGCGATGTACGCGCCCAGCTCGGTCACCGCCAAGGTCGCCGACGGGACGGCGGTGACGGTCACCGAGACCACCGACTACCCCTTCGCGGAGACGGTGACGCTCACCCTGGCGCTGCCGAGGAGCCTGGCCTTCCCGCTCTACCTGCGCATCCCCGGCTGGTGCGGAGCGCCCCAACTCGCGGTCAACGGACAGTCGGTGAGCGCACCGGCCGGTCCCGCGTACACCAGGGTCAGCCGGACCTGGGCGAACGGCGACACGGTCACCCTGCGGCTGCCGCAGCAGACCGCCGTGCGCACCTGGAGCAGCGACCACAGCGCGGTCTCGGTCGCGCACGGCCCGCTGGAGTACGCACTGCAGATCGGCGAGGACTACGTCCAGTACGCGGGCAGCGCCGAGTTCCCCGAGTACGCGGTGCACGCCACCACCCCGTGGAACTACGGTCTGGCGCTGAACCCGGCCGCCCCCACCGCCGGGCTGGCCTTCAGCGCGGCGGGCGGGGCGCTGGCGGCCAACCCGTTCACCCAGAGCGGCACCCCGGTGAAGATCACCGCACCGGCGCAGCGCATCCCGTCCTGGGCGGCGGACAGCCAGAACGTGGTCACCACCCTGGAGAGCAGCCCGGCCAGGACCACGACCGCGGTGGAGACGGTCACCCTGATCCCGATGGGCGCGGCCCGGCTGCGGATCTCCGCCTTCCCCACCGTCTCGGCGGGCGGCGCCGCCTGGGCCCCGGGCAGCGGCTACGTCCGGATCCGCAACCAGAACTCCGGCAAGCTGGTCGGGGTGGACGTGATGTCCACGGCGGACAGCGCCCGGGTGGTGCAGTACGACGACAACGGGACCGCGGACCACCTCTGGCAGTTCGTCGACAACGGTGGCGGCTGGTACCGCGTCCGCAACCTCAACTCCGGCAAGGTGCTGGGCGTGGACGGGATGTCCCTGGCCGACAGCGCCAATGTGGTGCAGTACGACGACAACGGGACGGCGGACCACCTCTGGCAGCTGCTGGACAGCGGCGGCGGCTGGTACCGCATCCGCAACCAGAACTCGGGCAAGGTGCTCGGGGTCGCCGGGATGTCCACCGCGGACAGCGCCCAGGTGGTCCAGTTCGACGACAACGGCACCAGCGACCATCTGTGGCAGCTGATCTGACGCCACGACAGAAAACGGGCGGGGCCTCGGTCGACCGGGGCCCCGCCTGCTGTCGAACCGTCAGCCCAGGCTCGCCAGCGCTTCGTTGAGGATGGCCGACGGGCGCATCACCGCGGACGCCTTGGCCGGGTCCGGCTGGTAGTAGCCGCCGATGTCGACCGGCGAGCCCTGCACCGCGAGCAGCTCGGCCACGATGGCCTGCTCCTGCTCGGACAGGGTCTTGGCGAGCCCGGCGAAGGCCGCGGCCAGCTCCGCGTCCTCGGTCTGCACCGCCAGCTCCTGGGCCCAGTACAGGGCCAGGTAGAAGTGGCTGCCGCGGTTGTCGATGCCGCCCAGGCGGCGGCTCGGCGACTTGTCCTGCTCCAGGAAGCTGCCGGTGGCCCGGTCCAGGGTGTCCGCGAGGACCTGCGCCCGCGCGTTGCCGGTGCTCTGCGCCAGGTGCTCGAAGCTGGCCGCGAGCGCGAAGAACTCACCCAGGCTGTCCCAGCGCAGGTAGTCCTCCTTGAGCAGCTGCTGCACGTGCTTGGGCGCGGAGCCGCCGGCCCCGGTCTCGAACAGGCCGCCGCCGGCGATCAGCGGGACGATCGACAGCATCTTGGCGCTGGTGCCCAGCTCCAGGATCGGGAACAGGTCGGTCAGGTAGTCACGCAGCACGTTGCCGGTGACCGAGACGGTGTCCTCGCCGCGGCGGATCCGCTCCAGCGAGAAGGCGATGGCCTGCTCGGGGGCCAGGATTCGGATGTCCAGGCCCTCGGTGTCGTGCTCCGGGAGGTAGGCCTCGACCTTGGCGATCAGGTTGGCGTCGTGCGCGCGGTTCTCGTCCAGCCAGAACACGGTGGGGCTGCCGGTGGCGCGGGCCCGGTTGACGGCCAGCTTGACCCAGTCCCGGATCGGCACGTCCTTGGTCTGGCACATCCGGAAGATGTCGCCGGCGCCGACCGGCTGCTCCAGCACCGCGGCGCCGGACGCGTCGACCACCCGGACCGTGCCGTCGACCGGGATCTCGAAGGTCTTGTCGTGGCTGCCGTACTCCTCGGCCGCCTGCGCCATCAGGCCGACGTTGGGGACCGAGCCCATGGTGGACGGGTCGTAGGCGCCGTGCGCGCGGCAGTCGTCGATGACGACCTGGTAGATGCCGGCGTAGCTGCTGTCCGGGATGACCGCGAGGGTGTCGCCCTCGTTGCCGTCCGGGCCCCACATGTGGCCGGAGGTGCGGATCATGGCCGGCATCGAGGCGTCCACGATCACGTCGCTGGGGACGTGCAGGTTGGTGATGCCGCGGTCGGAGTCAACCATGGCCAGGGCCGGGCCCTCGGCCAGCTCGGCGTCGAAGGAGGCCTTGATCGCCGCTCCCTCGGGAAGCGCGTCCAGGCCGCCGAGGATGCCGCCGAGGCCGTTGTTGGGGTTGAGCCCGGACGCCGCGAGCAGCGGGCCGTACTCGGCGAAGGTCTTCGGGAAGAAGGCACGGACCACGTGGCCGAAGATGATCGGGTCGGAGACCTTCATCATGGTGGCCTTGAGGTGCACCGAGAACAGCACGCCCTCGGCCTTGGCGCGGGCGATCTGCGCGGCGAGGAAGCCGTGCAGCGCGGCGACGTGCAGCACCGAAGCGTCCACGACCTCGCCGGCCAGCACCGGCACCGCGTCGCGCAGCACGGTGACCGCGCCGTCGGCGGCGACCAGCTCGATCCGCAGCGAGCCGTCGGCGGCGATCACCGCGGACTTCTCGGTGGAGCGGAAGTCGTCGGCGGTCATGTGCGCGACATTGGTCTGGGAGTCGGCGGTCCAGGCGCCCATCCGGTGCGGGTGCTTCTTGGCGTAGTTCTTGACCGAGGCGGGCGCCCGGCGGTCGGAGTTGCCCTCGCGCAGCACCGGGTTCACGGCGCTGCCCTTGACCTTGTCGTAGCGGGCGCGGATGTCGCGCTCCTCGTCGGTCTTCGGCTCGTCCGGGTAGTCGGGGAGCGCGTAGCCCTGCTGCTGCAGCTCCGCGACGGCGGCCTTGAGCTGCGGGATCGAGGCCGAGATGTTCGGCAGCTTGATGATGTTGGCCTCGGGGCTCTTGGCGAGCTGCCCCAGCTCGGCCAGGGCGTCGTGGATCCGCTGACCCTCCTCAAGACGCTCAGGGAAGCCCGCGATGATGCGCCCGGCCAGGGAGATGTCGCGCGTCTCCACACTGACCCCCGCCGTGGAGGCGTACGCCTGGACCACGGGCAGGAACGAATACGTCGCCAGGGCCGGGGCCTCGTCAGTATGCGTGTAGATGATGGTCGAGTCAGTCACCAGAACTCCGCTTCACGTCGATAACGTCTCGATGTCAAGATATCTCGACCGGGGGCCTCCGCGACACCAACCCCCCGTACGTCGGAGTCAGAGCGAGCGGGTCAGTCGCAGGCGTTCGTCCAGACGGGCGTCTATCCACTGCAGCAGCCGCTGCACCTCTACCCCGTCCCGGGCGGCGCGGGCGCGCGCCAGCAGCGCGGTGGCCTGGGCCAGGACGTAGTCGAGCGAGGCGGCCGGGTGGCTCGGGGCCACCGGACGGATGCCGAGCCGCGGTGGCGGCGGCGCCGCTGCCGGGGCGGACGGTTGCTCGGAGCCGAGGCGCAGTCGCCGCCATGCCCACACGGTGCTGCCCTCCAGCGGGACGGTTTCCTTCCGGCCGCCCACCCTGCGGAGGCGGCCCCGACTCTCCAACGATCCCAGTTGTCCGACCGTTCCTCCGCCCGGGAACCGTCCGTTCACCCGGTGTCCCTACCGTGGGGAGGGCAGCCACCCTGGGGAGGGCAGCCGCTCCGGCCCGCCGCCGCCATGACGAGAGGACAGCCGTGTCGACCGACAGCGCCAGGCCCCGCCCCCGGGCCATGTCCGAGGGTGTCGAGCTTCTCTCCGACCTCCGGATCGACTACACCGACCAGGACGAGCCGGTGCTGATCCGCCCGGACGGCAGCGCCGTCGAGACCTGGCGCGAGAACTACCCCTACGACGAGCGGATGCAGCGCCCGGAGTACGAGCTGCACAAGCGGCAGCAGCAGATCGAGCTGCTGAAGCTGCAGAGCTGGGTGAAGACCACCGGCCAGCGCATCGTCATCGTCTGCGAGGGCCGGGACGCGGCGGGCAAGGGCGGCACCATCAAGCGCTTCACCGAGCACCTCAACCCGCGCGGGACCCGGGTGGTCGCGCTGCAGAAGCCGACCGAGCGGGAGGGCGGCGAGTGGTACTTCCAGCGCTATGTGGAGCACCTGCCGACCGCCGGGGAGATCGTGTTGTTCGACCGCTCCTGGTACAACCGGGCCGGGGTGGAGCGGGTGATGGGCTTCTGCGACGACGGCCAGTACCAGCGGTTCATGCGGCAGGCCCCGGCCTTCGAGCAGATGCTGGTGGACGACGGGATCGCGCTGGTGAAGTTCTGGTTCTCGGTCTCCCGCGCGGAGCAGCGCACCCGGTTCACCATCCGGCAGATCGACCCGGTCCGGCAGTGGAAGCTCAGCCCGATGGACCTGGCCTCACTGGACCTGTGGGACGAGTACACCGCGGCCAAGGTCGCCATGTTCCGCGAGACCGACACGGCCGCGGCGCCGTGGACGGTGGTGAAGAGCAACGACAAGAAGCGCGCCCGGGTGGAGGCGATGCGCAGCGTGCTGGCCCGGTTCGACTACACCGACAAGGACGCGGCGGTCGTCGGCTCCGCCGACCCGCGCATCGTCGGCGCGGCGGCCAATCTGCTGGAGGCGGGCGAGGAGGTCGGCGCGGAGGCCGGCCGGACGATCGGAGCCGAGGTCGACGGGGCGACCGGCGGGGCGACCGGTGCCGTGCCGACCCCGCGGGGTGCGGACGCCGGGGCGGCCGTATGATCGTGCCGTGCCTGAACCCACCGCGCTGACTCCTGCCCAAGCCCTGGACCTGCTGCGGCAGGGGAACCGCCGATTCGTCGACGGCCTCGCCGAGCACCCCAACCAGGACGCCTCCCGACGCGCCCAGCTGGCGCCGGTGCAGCACCCGTTCGCGGTGCTCTTCGGCTGCTCGGACTCCAGGCTGGCCGCTGAGATCATCTTCGACCGCGGCCTCGGCGACCTGTTCGTGGTCCGCACCGCCGGGCACGTCGCCGGTCCCGAGGTGCTGGGCAGCATCGAGTACGGCGTCAGCATCCTGGGCTGTCCGCTGGTCGTGGTGCTGGGCCACGACACCTGCGGCGCGGTCGGCGCCGCGCTCAGCGCGGTGGACCACGGGACCGAGCAGCCCGGCTACGTCGGCGACGTGGTCGAGCGGGTCACCCCGAGCGTGCTGGCCGGCCGCGCCGCCGGTCTCACCGAGCCGGACGACTTCGTGGACCTGCACATACGCCGCACCGTCGACCAACTGCTGAACCGGTCACGGGTGCTGGCCGAGGCCCAGGCCGATGGGCGGCTCGCCGTGGTCGGCCTGTCCTACCGCCTGGTGGACGGCAGCGCCCGCGTGGTGGTCGGGCCGGGCGGGCACGCCGAACCGTGAGCTTTCGGAAACACCCAGGCTGCCCGGCGGACATCTCCAGGTAACACGAAACGCGGGCGAAACACCTCTGTTCGCGGCCGGTAATACGCGCGGGCGACGATCGGGACATCCGGCCTGTCCGGCCTGCCCCGATCACGCCCCACCGCAGCCCCTCGGGCCGCCCGTGGACAAGGAAGACGCCTCCCGATGACCGACGTCCTCTCCGCCGCCGCGCCCTCGGGACTCAGCGCCGGCGACACCGCGTGGCTGCTGGTCGCCACCGCCCTGGTCCTGCTGATGACCCCGGGGCTCGCCCTCTTCTACGGCGGCATGGTGCGCACCAAGAGCGTGCTCAACATGCTGATGATGAGCTTCGTCTCGATCGCGCTGGTCACCGTGGTCTGGCTGGCCGTCGGCTACAGCCTGGCCTTCGGCCACGACCTGGGCGGGGTCGGGCTGCTCGGCGGCTTCGAGCACCTGGGCATGCGCGGGATCACCCCGACCACCCTGACCGGGCACATCCCCACCCTGCTCTACGCGACCTTCCAGCTCACCTTCGCCATCATCACCGCCGCCCTGATCAGCGGCGCCATCGCGGACCGCACCCGGTTCAGTGCCTGGGTGGTCTTCGTGCTGGCCTGGACCCTGCTGGTGTACGTGCCGATCGCGCACTGGGTGTTCGCGCCGGACGGCTGGATCGCGGGGCAGCTGCACGCGCTGGACTTCGCCGGCGGCACCGTGGTCGAGGTCAACTCGGGGGCGTCCGGCCTCGCGCTGGCGCTGGTGATCGGCCCGCGGCTGGGCTTCCGGCGGGAGGCGATGCGGCCGCACAACCTGCCGCTGGTGCTGCTCGGCGCCGGGCTGCTGTGGTTCGGCTGGTTCGGCTTCAACGCCGGGTCCGCGCTGGGCGCCAACGGCCTGGCCGCGGCCGCCCTGCTGAACACCCAGGCGGCGGCCTGCACCGGGCTGCTCGGCTGGCTGGTGGTGGAACGGCTGCGGGACGGGCACCCGACCACGCTGGGCGCGGTGTCCGGCGCGGTGGCCGGAATGGTCGCGATCACCCCCTCCTGCGGCTCGGTGGACCTGCTCGGCGCGCTGGTGATCGGCCTGGCCGCCGGGGTGCTCTGCTCCTACGCGGTGTCCTGGAAGTTCCGTCTCGGCTACGACGACTCGCTGGACGTGGTCGGCGTGCACCTGGTCGCCGGGATCGCCGGGACGGTGCTGATCGGGGTGTTCGCCACCGGCGTGATGACCGGCGGCCCCGAGGGCCTGCTGCACGGCGGCGGCCTGGGCCAGCTGTGGCGGCAGGCGGTGGCGGTGCTGGCCACCGGCGCGTACGCGTTCGCGATGAGTTACGGGCTCGGCAAGCTGATCGACCGGCTGATGGGCTTCCGCGCGCCCGCCGAGCACGAACTGTCCGGCCTGGACCTCGCCCAGCACGCGGAGAGCGCATACGATCACGGCGTCATCCACCAAGGCGCCCTCTCCGGGTCCGCCGCCCACCGGAACGAGATCCACGCGCCATGAAGCTGATCACCGCTGTCATCAAGCCGTTCCGCCTGGAGGCGGTCAAGGACGCACTGCGCGACCTCGGCATCAACGGACTCACCGTCACCGAGGCCAGCGGCTACGGCCGTCAGCACGGCCACACCGAGGTCTACCGGGGGGCCGAGTACCGGATCGACCTGGTCCCCAAGGCCCGGATCGAGCTCGTGGTCGAGGACGACGCCGCCGACGGGGCGATGGACGCGATCCTCGCCGCGGCCCACACCGGCAAGATCGGCGACGGCAAGGTCTGGTGCGTCCCGGTGGAGACCGTGGTCCGGGTCCGCACCGGCGAGCGGGGGCCGGACGCGGTCTGACGTGGCGTCGGGTTTCGTCGGGCTCCGTCGGCTTCGCCCGGTAGCCCGCGCCGCCTGCAACTCAGGTGCGGCGCGGGCTAGTTGTACCGGAGCGGAATGCAGAAGTCTGCGCCCGGGCGGCGGGTTGCGACCATCACCGTCCGGGCATTCACAAGGATGGCACGTACACGTCACACAAGCAACGCTCTGCCCACCCTTTTCTTCCATCCCGTACGAACCTCCGGGTCCCGACGGTCAGCCGAAGGTGAAGGAGTAGGCGCTCAGTCCCGGGGACAGGGTGACCTGCAGCCGGTCCTGCCCGACCGCCTTGCGGTGGACCAGGGTGTAGATGTCCGGCGCGCCGGAGACCGGGTAGCTGGTGGTCTTCCCGTCCACCGTCGCGGTGATCGTCCCGGTGCCGCCGACGTCGAGGTAGACGTCGTCCGCGTCGAAGCTGAGCGCGATCCCGGCGCCCGCGCTGCTTGCCCCGGCCGCCCCGCCCGCCCCGCTCGCCTTCGCGGTCAGCGACTCGTCGGTGACCGCCCAGGTGCCGGTCAGCGCGAAGGCGTCCCCGGGCAGGGAGAAGGGGTAGCCGAAGGTCGCCGTCCCCGGCTTGAGCGGGGTCTTGCCCGCGTAGTTGCCGGCTCGGGCGGCGCCGAGGTAGGTCTCCGGGGTCTGCACCGCCGAGGTCGGCGTGGTGTCCGGGACCTCGGTGGCCGCGGGCAGCGTCGCGCCCGGACGCGCCGCCGCCAGCAGCTGCCGGATCAGCGACTCGGTCCCGGCGTAGTCGCCCTCGCCGATGCCGACGTGCCGCACCACGCCGGTCGAGTCGATCAGGTAGTCGGCCGGCCAGGACTGGTTGCCGAAGCTGTTCCAGGTCGCGTAGTCGTTGTCCAGGGCGACCGGGTACCGGATGCCCAGCCGCTTCGCGCCCGCCGCGACGTTCCCCGGGACGTGCTCGAACGCGTACTCGGGCGTGTGCACGCCGATCACCTCCAGGCCGGCCGCCCGGTAGGCGGCGTACCAGGCGTCGACATGGGTGATCGCGCGCTGGCAGTTGATGCAGGAGTAGGCCCAGAAGTCGACCAGGACCACCTTGCCCTGGCTGCGCAGCGAGGCCAGGGTGAGCGGCGTGCCGCCAGGGGTGTTCAGCCACTGCTGGATCCCGGTGAGCGCGGGCGCGGCCCCGCAGTCCTGCAGCCCGGCCGGGCCCTCGCCGCTGCTCGCGGCCTGCACGCAGTCGGCGAGCGAGAACGAGGGCGTCCCGGCGGCTCCGGACGCCGCGTCCTGCCCGGACTTCCCACTGCCCTGGCCGCCGCCTTGGCCGCCGCCCTGACCCCGTGCCCCGGCCAGCGCCTTGCTCGCGCCCTGCGGCGCGTCCAGGGCCCGGTTCAGCGCGGTGGTGTAGTCGGGGATCGCCCGCTGCACGGCGTCGGTGACGTTGAAGGTGAGCGCGACCGCGAGGGCGATCACCACCACCCCGGCGACGGCGCTGATCCTGCGCCGATGGCTGCGGAACCAGCCCAGCCGCTCCGCGAGACCCCGTCCGGCCAGCGCGAACGCCAGCAGCGGAAGCGCCGTCCCGACTGCGAAGGCGAGGGTGAGCAGCAGGGTGTGCCCGCCGATCCGGCCGGTCGCCCCGGCCACCGTGATCGCCGCGAGCACCGGGCCTGCGCAGGGCACGTACACCGCGCCGAGCGCCAGCCCGAGCACGAACGCGCCCCGGTCCGCGGCCACCCTGCGCTGCGGGATGCGCGAGAACGGCCGCTCCAGCAGGGCCTCCAGCCGGGGGAACAGCATCCCGGCCCCGAGCAGCACCAGCACGGTGAGCCCGGCCCAGCGGATGATGTCCTGCGGCAGCGGCAACGCGCTCAGCAGCACCGTCCCGAGCAGGGTGAACGCGGCGAAGCTGAGGGTCAGCCCGAGCACCACCAGGTAGGGGCGTCGACGGTCGGCCCGCGCGCCCTGGACCCCGCCGGACAGGAAGACCACCGGGAGCACGGGCAGGATGCAGGGCGAGATGCCCGTGATCAGACCACCCACGAAACCGATCAGGACCAGCGTGAGCAACGGTTCCTCCCCAGCGCACCGCGCGCCGACGGCACCGAGCACCGACCGACCCGCGCGGGCTCCCAGCCTAGGCCCACTCCCTGAGAACCTCCGCCGAGACCCGCAAGGTCCGACTCCTCCCCTGCGCAGCCCGCTGACCAGCACATCCGTCGCCCGAGCGGGCACCGAAGCCCCTGCGCCCGCCGCGCGAAACGTGGGCGCGATCACCACCCGACGTGCTGTATTGTTCTTCCTGTGCCCGGGAGACCGGGAACAGGCAGCGAGGCCCAGCGCCACGCAGCCTCGGGACGTGGCGCAGCTTGGTAGCGCACCTGACTGGGGGTCAGGGGGTCGCAGGTTCAAATCCTGTCGTCCCGACCGCATAACCGCAGGTCGGAAGCCTACGTCATCGAAAGATGACGTAGGCTTTTTGGCGTGTCGCGGGGTGGTGGTCGCAGGGTGGTCGCAGCCTCGTCCGGCCGCGGTGTGTGTCGTTAGCGGGCTGACCAGGGCATCCCGCCGCAGCGCCGCGGGAGTTCGTGCCGATGACTCGCCCGGGACTTCAATTTTCTGCCGTCGCCCACCCCTCGCGGCGGGTACTGGTGTGCTCGAGCAGCGTCGGATCCCGCCGAAGGCGGCAATTCTGCACACTTTCTGATGCTTTGTCCGCATCTGTTGGTTGGCTCGGCCTGCGACCACCGTGCGACCATCTGGTGGGTTGTATGTCCCCTGGCGTGTCGCGATCCCTTCACTCGGCGCAAGATGCTCCCATCTGTGTCGCTGGGCGGGGGCAGGAGTGCTGACCCCCCGGGTGCGTCTGGTGCGGCTGGGCACTGTCCTGAACAACAGCGGTGTGCCGTTGGGGCCGCTTGGCGCGGTCGACATCGAGGGGCACACGGCTGTTGCAGGCAGGGGCGTTCTGCACGGACAGGGGAACTGCCGTGCCCTGGAATCGGGTTCGCGCAAGGTCCGCGTACAGCTCGCGGGAGCGCAGCTGTGTGGGGCGTGCGCGTGGCCGCTGGAGGAAGACCACCCGCTGAGCGGGTTCGCGGTTGCGGTGACACGGTTGGAGACGCCGGCCGTGGCGCCGGACTCGGCCGCGGCGCCGGATCCGATGGCGCAGCCAGCGGTGCCCGCGGTACGTGCTCCAGGGGTGCGGGCGTGGCGGCGCGCGCAGACCGCGGTCCTGCTGGGGTATGCGGCCGTGCGGGAGTTTTCCTGGCTGGAGCAGTGGGCGCAGCCCAGGCTCGTGGCGATGGCGGACGTCGCCGAGCGGGCCCGTAGAGCCGTGGTGCCACTTGTCGACCCTGGCGATCTCATCGCTGCGGCGTGCGTGGCCTCGATGGAGCCCGGCCATGTGGGTGCGGTGCTACCGCAGTCGAGCGCGACGTGGGGCCTGGACGGCGAAGCGCTGCTGCGGCAGGCGTGGGCGCAGTGGCATGCCGAGTGCGTCAGCGGCACCATGTCGGTCGCGATGTCTCTTCCGGGGGCGAGATCGGCCGTCTACGCGGCTTTCGGGCGGCGGCGCAAGGGGCGTGATGAGGCGCTGGACAGCGTCCAGCACCTCATCACGCCCCTGATCGAGCAGGCACGGCAGTGTGCCGAGGCCCAGCGCGCGCTACCCGGCCGCAGGTGTGAACTCGCAATCCCGCCGCTGGAGAGTGGCGCGTGGCCGACGGTTCAGGGCGACCCGCTCACACCGTGGCAGGCGGGGGTCCTCGCAGTCCACCAGGCTGACGTCGACTGGCAGACCGGCCGCGCCGTACTCCTGGCCCCTGCGCCGGTGGTAGACCGACTGGCGGCTGGGTGACCCGTGCCCGAAGGCGCGGGCCACCTCCTCGGCGCCTTACGCTGCGGTGCGGAACCGCGGACCGGTCCAGTCCTCGAGAGCAGCCTCGGCTTTGTCGTAGGCCTGGGCGAGTGCTGTTGCCGCGTCGTCGGCCGCGTATTTGAGCAGGTGCCCGTAGATGTTGATGGTGGTCGCGATCGTGGAGTGCCGCAGCATCTTGGACACGATCGCGATGGGCACCCCCGAGGAGATCATGATGGTGGCCGCCGTATGGCGCAGGTCGTGCAGGGTGATCTTCGGCAGTTTCGCCTCGGCCAGGCGCTTGCGGAGCTGGTCCAGCACGTACTGCGGCCGAAGTGGTGCGCCGTCGACGCGGCCGAAGACGAGACCCTCCAGCGGTGCGCCGGGCGGCAGGAGCGCCTGCTGCACGGCGGCCTGGCGGTGCAGCGCGGCCATCACCCGCGGGTTGAGGCTGACCCAGTTCCGGCTCGCCTTGGTCTTCGGTTCGCACAGGTGCAGCTCGTTGTTGTCGATGGTGGCCAGTGTCCAACGCACGAACAAGGTGCGCTCCATGAAGTGGACGTCGCCCCAGTGCAGTCCCAGGACCTCTCCGCGCCGCATGCCCGTCCCGAGCATCACCTCGAACAGGTCTGCCAGTTGGTCGTTGTAGTGGACGGTGTTGTGCCGCAGGAACGCCGCGGCCTGCATCGGGTCCCAACACGTGCGCTCAAGAGCCTTCGGCCTTGAGCCCATCGCGTCCTTGGCCGCGTTGTACTGCACCAGGTGCAGCACCTTCTGGGCGTGGCTGAGCGCACTGCGCAGCGTCGCACCCAGCCGGTATACCGTCGGCGCGCCGCGCTCCCTGTCGCGCATGCCGTCCATCCAGTCCGTCACGTGCTGCGGGGTCAGGTCCACCAGCCGCATCCGTCCGAAGGCCGGAAGCAGGTCATTGTGCACCGCCTTGTCGTAGGAGGACGCGGTGGAGGGCTTGAGCGTCAGCTTCTTCAGCTTCAGCCACTGCAGCAAGAAGGGCTCCATGGTGAGTTTGGCGTCTTCGTGCACACCCGTGGCCTGGGCGTTGAGCACGGCCTGCAGCTTGTAGACGGCATCCTCCCTGGACGCGAAGCCGCTGCGGCGCCGGGTACCGCGCCCCTGGCCATTGGTGGGCAGGTCCACCGCATAAGCCCAGCTGCCGTGCCCGGGATCATCGGCCAACTTCGGACAGCTCGGACCCAGTTCCTTGCGCTCGGCATCCTTGCACCCGCAGCGGCGGTAGACCCGCCCGCGCTCGAACTCCGTTCCAGCAGACGTCATTTCGCAGAACCCTCATCGCAGTCGTCGGCGCCGAGCGAGGTCACGCAGCTGATGTCATTCAGGGAGATCCTCGGTAGCTGCGCCTCGGCCGAACGCTTGCGGAACTGTTGCAGCACCCACTCCGGTCGCAGCGGAGCACCATCATCAGCGGGGAAGACCAGGCCTTCCAGCGGTGCGTTGGACGGAAGCAGGGACCGCTGACGTTGCAGTGCAGCGACCCCTCCCTCGGACAGGCCGATCCAATTGCGGCGGGCCCGAACCAGGTACGGTTGAGCGCTGTTGCGCGAGGTGAGGGCCCAGCGCACGTACAGGCGCTTGTCCGCGAGGTGAAGATCTGCCCAGTGCAGTGCCAGGACCTCGCGGTAGGGCAGGTGCGTCTCGTCCAAGACCTCGAACAGGTAGCGGAGTTGATCGGCGTTGTGGTGCGCGTTGTGCCGCCGAAACGTTGCGGCCTGCTGCGGAGTCCAGTACACCGACCGGCGTACAGGACGCGGGACGTTCACGTCGCGGGCGACGTTGGAAAACACAAGGCCATGGCGCACCGCATCGAAGAGAGCGGTGCGCAAGGTGCTGACCACACGCTGAACGGCGCACGGCCCGCGTCCTCGTGCCAGCTGAGATTCGGCCCAATCCATGATGTGCCTGCTGCGCAGGTCGCTGATCCGCATCACACCGAACGCCGGCACCAGGTCCTTGTGGATCACGGCCGTGTAGCTCGCGGCGGTGGCGGGCCGCAGCACAGCTTCCTTCCGCTCAAACCACTCCACCAGGTGGGCACCGATGCTGACCTCAGACGCCTCCGCGCCGCTGTTCTGCTTGGGCGCCAAGAGCCCTTCAAGTGCGCGCCATGCGTCCTGGGCACTGGGGTAGCCGACGCCTCGGCGGATTTCGAGGCTACCGTTGGCACCCAGCGGTTCCACCTCGTAGGCCCAGGTGCTGTGACCTTCGTCGGTGGCCAGTCGCGGGCAGTCGTCTCCCAGTGGGCGCTGTTCAGCGTCGTGGCAGTCGCAGTGCCGGTAGAGGCTGATTTCCTGCGGACTGATGCCCATCCAGCAACTCCCTCGGTCAGTTGATCGTCGACAGATGGGTGCCCGCTGCAGTCACGGAACAGGCGGTCGGACGCAGGGAGTGCGGGGCGCAGATACGGCGCTCGAGAGCACGTGCGGGGCAGGAGGAGCCGAGCACACCGGCGGGTGCTCTCGAGCGCCCCAACCGCTGGCATTGGGGATACCTGTGCGGGGTATCTACCCTTCTTTGCGCGGCCTCCGGTTACCGCCTGCAACGCCGGGTACGGTCGGGACGTGGTACCGAGTACGGCCACCTCTGCGCCCAGACATCGAAGTCGGGCGCGACAGCGACGACCTAGGAATATCGGGCAATTGGTGCCTCGAGCCAACAGCACGACCTAGTACTCCAGTTCTACTTCGTGATCTCAGCTGGGCGGGGTGGCCTGTAGCTGCTGGGTGTCCGGTCAAGGGGCCAGCTGGGCAGGTCGAACGGTCTCCCGGAGGGCCTGCAGCCACATGGTGGACCCGAGCCGACAGTTCTCGGAGCGCAGTTCGGAGCGGCCGCGGCCTGAGTAGGGTTGGCGTCCATGGAGAAATGGGGAGCCAGCCTGTTCGGGGATCCGTGTGGCGGCTGCGGGTTCAAGTGGTCGCTGACGCCGCGAGAGGCGATCGGGATCGTGGAGGAGCTTCCGACCCGCTTTCGCGTACTTCTCGCGGGACGTACGGGATTCGAGCGGCATCCGGATTTGGCATGGACGCCTGCGGCCTACGTCAGCCACGTAACCGACAACCTCCGCAACTGGGCCGAACGGCTCGCTGGCGCTCGGCTGTACGGAGCGGTCGTTGTGCCCGGCTACGATCCAGATCTTGTCGCGCAGGCCCGTCATTACAACGAGATCGCCCCCGGTGCGGCCCTGTGGTCTCTGGAACACGCGGTGGATGCCTGGGCGGCGTCGGTATCTGCCGCGCTGGAGGGGGGGTCGTCCTGCGGCATGCCACCCGCGGAGTCCAGCGAGCGGAGGACGTCGCGCGCAACAACGCCCACGACGGACACCACCATGCCTGGGATATCGAGCGCATCCTGCGGGACGCCGGGGCCGCGTGACAGTTGGAGCGGCCACCGCGTGATCATCAGGGGTTGTGTGGACTCTTGAAGATAGTGCGGTGGCCGCGGGCCATAGCGTAGACCCTGCCCGCTGGCGGGCGATGTTCGACCAGGCCATGGCCCGAATCGCGGGCCGGTTCCGACGCGTTGAACCCCGTTCGACGGTACGGGCGTTCGTGCTCGGGCTGCTGTCCGGCGTCGAACGAAAGAACTGCTGGCAGCTGGCCGAGCAAGCTGGACATGCTCGTCCCGGCGCGATGCAGCGGTTGCTGCGGAGCGCACGCTGGGACGCCGACGAGGTGCGCGACGACGTGCGCTCCTACGTCCTGGAGCACCTTGGCGGTGATGGGGTGCTGATCGTGGACGAGACGGGGTTGTGAACGACGGCGGTTTTCCCCAGGGGTGGTGTCGGCGTAATTCTCCAACCCCTGGGGCCGCCGCAGTCAGGCTGCGGACTGCTGGCTGATCTTCTCGGTGGGGGTCCTCGGTCGCTT